>NZ_CDWCUL010000006.1:0-164119 GCF_977828045.1 Candidatus Mycalebacterium sp.
AGACAACGGCGACAGGACAGACCGCAAACACGCGCGCATGAAATACGTTGTTGAGGAGTGGGGAATTGACAAAGTGCGCTCCGAGATTGAAAAACGGGTCGGTTTCAAGTTTGAACCCGTAACGGAGTTTTCCCTGCGCCAGCCCGAAAACCACCTCGGTTGGCACGCTCAGAGCGACCCCGAATTGATGTATGTCGGCATTTTTATTGAAAACGGCAGAATTAAAGACACTCCCGACGGCAAGGCGAAAACCTGCATAAGGGAAATTGTGAGGGACTACGGAGTGGGCGTCCGCTTGACCGCACTGCAAAACATCATTCTTTCCGGTATTCCGAAGGACAAAAAGGACGAAATCGCCGCGCGGCTTGAATCTGCGGGCGTTAAAACGGAGGACGAATACTCAAAAATCCGCCTGAACTCAATGGCTTGCCCCGCGCTGCCCACCTGCGGGCTCGCGCTTGCCGAAGCGGAAAGGTATATGCCGGACCTTCTTTCCGAACTTGAAAAAATGGGCTACGGCGATGAGAACATCAAAATCAGAATGAGCGGCTGCCCGAACTCATGCTCGCGCCCGCCCACTTCGGAAATCGGGCTGATAGGGGCGTCTCCGGGCAAATACAACATCTACCTCGGCGGCAATTTTGAAGGAACGCGCATGAACACGCTTTACGAGGAGCTGGTTTCCGAAAGCGAACTCGCGGCGGCAATAGCGGGGTTTATAGATTTTTACAGGAAAAACGGCAAACACGGCGAGGCGTTCGGGGATTTCTGCAACAGGGTGGGTTTTGATGAGATAAGAAAAGCAACGCGCCCGGAGGGAGTCGAACCCCCAACCTCCTGATCCGTAGTCAGACGCTCTGTCCAGTTGAGCTACGGGCGCTTGCAAGGTGTCATTTTAACAGAGTTGAGGAGATATGGAAAAGTTAGAGACACTTCTTGATGCCGAAATGGACGCTTTTTTGTCAAAAGCGCGCAAACTTGCCGAGGTTAAGGCGCTTATTTCGGGGAATTTGAGCAAACAGCAATATAAAAAACTGCTCAGAACCTTCTGTTTTGTTGAACAGATAAGCCACAGAGCGGTAAACACCGCCGCAATTTACGCCGGAGAAAAAGGAAACACCTATCTCGCGGGGCGGCTCGGCTCATGCGCGGCGGGAGAGTTGGGACACGCTGAACTTGCGCTGGAGGATTTGCGGGACTTGGGCGAAAAAAACGCGAAAATACCGACTGCGGAAAAGTGGGAAACCGAATTGCTTAAAAAAGCGCGCGAATTTCCACCCGCGATTGTGGGGCATTCATATCTGTTTGAAGGAGCGTCCGGAATTCTGTTTCAAAACGCGGTTGTCCCCAAAGGAATGCCGGAGCGGTTTGTTGTTGTCCACGCCAAGGAAGACCCGGCGCACGCAAGGGCGATTAAACGCACAATCCGCACAATGGTTAAAGATTTGTCACCGAAGAAAACCCGTGAAATCGCGGACTTCGCGCGAAAAAGCGGCGTGCGGTTGATGAAGATGTTTGAAGGGATGTAGAGGGATTGACAATATACCAATTTATGGGATATAATCACAGTCAAATGAGCAAGGAAATCAAAATTCACCATGACTTGGGCGATGTGGTTATTAAGCCCATCAGCAAAATTGATAGACTTAATACCGCACTTCTGAAAAGAATGATGATATCCACTTTGGATCAGTATCAGGACGAAGAATTAATTCCGGCAGAGGTAATTCTTCGACAAATAAAAGAGGAAGCGGGGGACTACTACGACACTCCGGGATTTAACCTTCGAGCATACCGCACACGTGCGGATTTAACTCAGGTGGCGTTGGCTAAAAAAACAAATATTCGCCAAACCCACTTGTCTGAAATGGAAAATAACAAACGCCCCATAGGGAAAGTTCTTGCGAAAAAACTCGCGAAAACGCTGAATTTTGATTATCGGAGATTGCTGTAATTCCCGCAAAAGCGACGTGCGGTTGATGAAGATGTTTGAAGGGATGTAGAGAGATAATTCAGACAACAAAAGAATTATTCTTCATCGTCAAAAATTTCTTCCTCGGTTATTTCGCCGTTTTCACTTGCAAACTTCTCGTACGAACCAATGCGGGCAAAGTCAATGTCATAAGTTTCACTATCAATTTTATAAATAACAACACTATCAAGTCCTATTGCCTGAAGTTTTTCATAGGTCAGCAATTCAAGATTTGGAAGATTGAGAATTTCGCGCAAAAGCCAATGACCAAGAGCGGAATTAGGATTGCTCATTAGGGCTTTGTCGTTGTCTTGGCATATTTTTGCTTTCATTACTTTTCTGTCTGGCAAAGTCAGATCAAATACTTCCTTACGTGAGGGAAAGAAATTTTGAAATTTGTTGTGTATCCATGCTGGTATTGGAATATAAATTTCGTCCGGATCACGAAGTCGCCCACTTGCGTTCCACTGATTAAGTCCGCTCTTTTTTGGAACAATTTTTTTATTTTCCCCCTTTGTTGAATATAGCGGAAGAAAAACATGGGGGTGGACTTTGGTAGGCGCAAAAATCAGATTGGTTTCATCTATTAGTTTCTCTATCTGGTTAAACGGGTCTTCAAGAATTCTCACAGGAAACTCCATCAAAATATTTTTAGGGGATATGAATCTTTTGTAAAGAGTGTTTTTTGTGACATTGAAAGAATATTCGGCGGATGGATCAGAAAATTGAATTGTATTACTTCTTTCTTTTAGGTTCTCAATCCCGTCAATCTGAATGAATGGAGCTGGAATTTCGTAAACAGTAATTTTCCCGACTTGGCGGGTTATGCAGTGATAAATAATTTCTTCAACCCCACAAATACGCTTCGTTGTTTCTATCCTGTCATTTCTTAATTCGGCAATTTTTCTGATTTTTTCCTCTGGCTTGAGCGGGTGAAGTAGGTGGTAGTCTTTGTTAAACTCGGCGATTTTTTCAAGAGTTTTTCCGTTCTTATGCAAAAATGTCTTGATGCCGAATCCAATTTTGCCTTTCGAGGCATCAGCAGAAACATCTGAACGCGAAAGATTCTTGGCTTCAAACGCTTTGCAAAATAAATTTTCCGCAACGCGGTAAGCAACATACGGCTCTGACGCTTCGGAAAACAACCTAGAGAGAGAACCTACTGCTTTAAGTAGCTTTTCATAATACTTACGCTGTTTTTCTGGCTGGTTCTGTAGAAACATATTTGTTGATTGATTGTAGGGCTTTCATCATTTGCTTCGCGACCCGTTCTATCACGGATACCGTGACAGAGTTGCCAAACTGCTTATACAACTTGGCATCTGACAAATCTTTCGGAAACTCATAATTTTCGGGAAATCCCTGCAATCTAGCACATTCCCTTGGTGTAAGTTTCCGAATTCCTTTTTTGTCCTTAATGAGAGGGACATTGTGTCCCCCCATTCCCATATTTGCGGTAAGTGTCGGACAAACTCCGCTTTTATTTTCACGGACATAAGCACGTCTCCACTGATAAACTGTATTCGAAGATTTTATTGCTTTTTTAAGTTGCTCATAAATTATACTGTCGTTGTAGTAATACTTGTCATCTACCCATTCCTCCAAAACATTGGAAATGTTTTTTGTAAGAGGTGTCAGATTAGGGAACTCAAAATCTTCGTGTGTTTCCTTTGACTTAAATCCGACAATGTATACACGCTCACGATTTTGCGGAACATTTCCGCACTCCATGCTATTGAGAACTTTCACTTGCACCTGATAGTCGAGATCAGCAAGAGCATCAGAAATAATTTTGAAAGTTTTTCCTTTGTCGTGAGATTTGAGATTTTTAACATTTTCAAGTAAAAAACCTGCGGGCTTTGTGTCTCGCAGAATCCTTACTATTTCAAAAAATAAATCACCCCTACCCGTGTCAAGGAACCCGCGCCGATAACCAGCAACAGAAAACGACTGACAAGGAAATCCACCAAGCAAAATATCAAAATCTGGCAGAGAGGAACTCTTTATTCTTTGAATATCTTCAACAACAAGCTGGGCTGTTTTGTAATTGAGATCGTATGTCGGTTTGCAGTACGGGTCAAAATCATTTGAAAAAACCGTTTCAAATCCAGCACGCTCAAATCCCATTCGCATCCCTCCAATACCAGCAAACAAATCTAAAGTCTTGTATGTTTTGTTATCCATAAAACACACCTCGGCTTGAGCGTTTTGACAATGCCAGATAACTATCATCCATGCTTCAATTTACTGCCATTATCAGAACAAAACAGCTAGTGTCTGACCTCCTACCTGTAGACTTTCACACTATCGTCATTTTAGCAACTTTTACCTGTTCTTACCATATCTCTTTTTTCTGTTTTCGCATTCATTCAGGTGAGCAGACAAAATTAGCGGAGGGCTAGGGATTTGAACCCACAAGCCCGTGAGGGTCTGATTCGCAAGACCAGAGCGCCCACCCGTTCGTCAAAAATACTGCCTTCCGTTTTATGCGTTACAGGCATTCGTTTCTTCAGACTGCCATACACTCAAACCGTTTTATTCTTCTTCGGTCTTTTCCTCATCCTCACCCTTGTATTCTTCGTGGTTTGGATTGAGTTGGTTTGAGTGATTGTCCGCATCAGACTGATGAGCGTCATTGTTCGGATTCATACTGTCGCTTCTGTCATCATTTGGTTCACGTTTCATTTCAATTCCTCCTTCTTGGCAAGTTGCCAATACAGAAAATTACTTTAACAGAGAGAACGAAATATCAAAAACCATTCAAAATCGCGGACAGCAAAACAACCTGCGGCAAGGCAATAAGCGGAATAAAGAGCGACAGTTTCCACGAGCGCGTTGTTTCCTTTACCGCCATAATTTCGGTGTAATCGGTCGCCGCGCCCGCCATTAAGAACGCAAACGCATTGCCCGGCGCGTTCGCGCGTGTAAGTAAATCAGCCGCAATCGGTGTTGAGCCCTCAGAGCAAACCTCAATCACGGTCGCGGCGACAACGGTCAATCCAAGCCCCACAAGCGTGGGACCGAAAAGGTCTTCATACCCGATATATGTCCCGAAAACCCTTATTACTGCGGCGAGAATTACACCGAAAAGAAGCCAGCGCAAAACGGGTTTTGAATCCCGAAATGCCGAGCGCAAAAGAAACATCGCCGTGTTCCGGTTCAGGCGCACAGAGCGAATAGACGCAAAAACCGCGCCAAAACCCCCTTCCGCCGGCTGAACCGCATTCGGATTGGACGGCAAAACCGCGTTTTTTTCAAGCCGTATAAAAATAAGCCCCGTAATAAACGCCACCACGGCGGAAAGAACGATAAAAACCACAGTCCACCAAACGCCCACAAGCGCGATAAGAACAAAAGTGAGCGAAAGCGAGTTCCACGGGCTTGCGAGCAGAAAAGCGGCAACCTGCCCCATGCTTGCGCCGCGCTCGTAAAGTTTCACTCCGAGCAAAACTATTCCGTGGTTGCAAACATCAAAAAACACACCCGCGAAAACCGCGCGCGCGATGCCGCCCGCACTGTGTCCCCCGCCGAGAACGGATGCAACCGCCTCGCGCGGCACAAGTGAGATAAAAGCGATTGAAACAACGCCAAGAGCAACTCCCGGCAGAACCGTGTTGGTTATTTCACGCGCGGCAAATGTTAAATCCGCGAACCATACGCTCTGTGCGGGCAGAAAATTCGCGCAGTAAAGCAAAACCACAACGGACAAAGACACCCAGAAAAACCAGTCAAAAGATTCAGAATTGTGGCAACCGCCGTGATCGTGTGCTTCGGGCATAAAACTTCCGCGGAGGGCGAGGGATTCGAACCCCCAAGTCCGTGAGGACGCCGGTTTTCAAGACCGGTGCATTAGCCGTTCTGCCAGCCCTCCGTTAATGGGGAAATTATACCGTATTTTAGACCGCAGCCCTGTCCGAAAGGGCCTCTTGTTTGAGCATCGGAAGAAACTTACCGCCGAGCATAACGTTTCCGCTCGCCGCGCCGTTTGACAGGCGGTCAACAAGGTATTTTCTGTCCGTGCCGACTATGTTCACCCCGTGGTCGCTCTCAACAAGGCACAGCAGTTTCATGTCGTGCCCCGCGGACGGAGTGTCCGCCACTTTATAGACCGCCGCGTAGTTCAAAAGCGCCGCCTCAACCGTTCCGCATGGCAGGGACGGGTTTTCCGCGCCTTCGCAGAACTCGCCGCTCTCAAACCACTGCGGAGACGGATAGCCGTGAAAATGCAGCACGGAAATGCCGTCTTTTTCAACCATTTCGGGCATATACATCGCGAACGAAAACGCCTGAGCGAGAATCACAAAAGTGTCAAAAGACGGCCTGATGTCGCGGCGGGACAGGTCCATTCCGGCCGGAATCTGCAGGTGGAGTTTGCCGTTGATAATCCCTATGCGCACAATGTCGGTCATGGGGTCAAGGTTCGTTTTGTCGCATCCCGAACGCGAGGTTACCGTCCACAGGTCGGGAATCTGCCTGAATTTTTCAGAACCCGCGACGCTGATTTTCACATACCATCTGCCGGACGGCGCTTCACGCACATCGGAAAGCCCCGAAACCGGGGTGAAGCCGTTCCACTCTTCGCTCGAAACCTCTTTGGCTCCCGTATATTCAGGCGGCTCAACAATGGCTATGAAGCCGTAGGAAACACCCGTTCTGCCATCAAGTATGTTGCTGAGAACATCACGGTGCGAAACGCGCCGAATGCGCTCGCTGAATTTGTATCCTGCGGGGAAAAGCCCCGTGGGCCTGACCGTTTTGCCGAGATTGGCAAGCGCCTCGGTGTTTTTGTTTTCCGCCGGATTGTATTCCTCTATTTTGAACCTGCTTAAAATCGGCGGTTTAATCGGAGCGTAAATCTTCGGAATAAGCGAGTTCAGAACAAAACCGTCAAGATGCCCGTGGGCGTAAACCGAATCGGACAGGTTCATGTTAATTATGGCGAAATTATCGTCCGAAACCCCGATTACAATCTCGGACATTGTGCCGATAAGATGGCTCAGCCCTATCTCTATTTTGATGTTGTATGTGGTCGCCGGGTCTTCAAACTCGCGCTCAAGCGGCACGATTGTTATGACCTGTGTGTTGAACGGGTCTTGAATGTATTTCTGCGTGAAGTCGTCCGCCCAACCGCTTATTTTGAGGATTTCCATGACCGACCTGCCGGGTTTGCGGATAAACCCGTAAATTATTTCGGCAAGCTCGCTCGCCGTCTTGCGCAGAATTGACGGGTTTCTTTTCACGTCCACAACGGCACTGATGTCTCTTTTGACCCGCCGGATTTTGAAAATGCGCGAAATAATGCCGAACGCGTTGTCCTGAACGGTCGCCTCCCGCCACGGCACAACCGTTACGCCGAGCCGCTCAAGGCTCGTTCTGAGTTTGCCTGAAAACGATTTGATGAGTTCGTCCGGATACCCGCCGGGAACGGGGCGGAACGCCACCCTCACACTGCCCGCCATCTCACGCGGGTCCATGGGATTGGCGGAGTTACGCAACTTCGGCATTCCCGTGAGGGAAACTATGGTCTTAATATCTATGTCGGCTATTTTGCAGCTCATTTCACCTTCCTTTTTTTATTGAACGGCGGACGCCTCTTCGTCTTGAAAACGCTCTTCCACCTTTGCGAGCATCGCGCCTCTGACCCCGCGCTCAAGTTTTTCAATCCTCTTCCTGCCCGCAAGCGATTTGTCGGGATAAAACGGCGGCAGAAACTCCACCGACATCCCTCCGCCGGGTTTGAACACCCAGCCGCTTTTCTTCTTGATGTCCTTTCCGCCCCAGATAATCACCGGAACAACCGGCGCGCCCGTGACTGACGCCAGCAGAAAACCGCCTTTTTTGAAATCAAGCAACCGCCCGGTCGCGCTGCGAGTGCCTTCGGGGGCGAGCGCAAGCGTTTGTTTTTTCTGACTTATTGCGCGCGACATAATTTTCAGTTGCTTTGAATCTCCGCCGCCGCCGTCTCTGGAAACAAAATAGTGCCCGCCGGCTTTTGAAAGCCATCCGATAAAAGGAATCATAAGAACCTCATTTTTCATAACCATTCTGTACTCCACGGGAAGCGAAGCGGTAAGGGCGGGAATGTCAAACGCGCTTTGATGATTGTACATTATAACTGACGGTTCGGACGGAATATTTTCAACCCCTTTAACACGCAGCCGTATGAAACAACCGGCGAGCACCGCTTTGCCCCACGGGCGAACGGCAAACCGTATTGCAAGATCTTGAGAGAAAAACGAAAGAACCAACCCCGTGCAACCGAACACAACAGTGGCGACGGAGGCAAAAAACATTGAGATGGCCGCTTTAAGCATACCAACGCAGATTACATACGCGAGCGCGGTGTTTCAAGAATCCCGTCCCGCGCCGCAGAGCAGGTTCAGCGCGCCCCGGCGGATTGAAATTTCGTGCCTGCCGGCGGACAGAACAAACGGCTCGCCGTCCATGTGGGCGGGGAGGTCTTTTGAGGTTTCAATCACCCCGCTTTGCGCTTGAAACCGCCCTATCCACCGTCCGCCGGGTTTTCCGGCGGCGACCAGCCCCAGAGCCGCGATTCTCTTGAGCGCGGACATATCCCTCACAAAGTGAAAATCAAGCAGTCCGTCATCCGTGCGAGCTGCGGGGGAAAGACTGAATCCGCCCTGAGTGGGGCCGTTTGAAACGCCCGTAAGTAAACAACCGCCCTCCGCCGCCGAGTCCGGCAGCGCAAGACGCGCGGAAAAACCTTCAAACTCAAACGCCTGCATAATCGCGGCGGCGAGATAGCCCGCAAAGCCGCCGAGAAATCTGTATTTTGGAAAACACCCGGCTATCGCGCCGTCCATTCCGATTCCAAACCCGTTTATAAACCCTTTGCCGTCAAGAACGCCCATGTCCACCTTGCGCGAGAAACTTGAAAAAACCGCGTCAAGCGCCTCCCCGCCGCGCGGCAGACCGCACGCGGAAGGAAAATCGTTTCCGCTCCCCGCCGCTATAACCCCGAACAGAACAGGGGTTCCCGCGAGCGCGCCAGCTATTTCGCTTGAAGTCCCGTCGCCGCCGACCGAGACAACGCGGGCAAAACCCTTTTTTACGCCGTCCGAAGCGAACTGTGCGGCGTCTCCGGGTGCGGTCGTGAAACGGATTTCGCACTGCGCGCCCTTTGAGCGGCATAAAGACGTTATTTCATCGGGCGAGACGGGCAAATCGCCCTTCCCGGCGGCGGGATTTACGATAAAAAGATGGGAAGCCGCTTTTGCCATTTCGGTGAAATATAACCTATCACACTTGATAAAAAGCCCGCGTTTGTGTAGAAAAATGGCTTGCGCTTGCACGTGGATGGCGTGAAAAAAGGAGAAATAAATGAGCGAAGAGACTCAAGAAATACCTTCGGGCGGCAATGAAGAGCTGAATATGAAACAGCTTCTTGAAGCCGGAGCCCATTTCGGACACCAGAAAAGTTACTGGAATCCGAAGATGAAAGACTACATTTTTGATGTGCGCAACGGCGTTCACATAATCAATCTGCAAAAAACCGTTGATCTTTTCAAAATCGCGTATCAGTTCATATTTGACCTCACTTCAAAAGGCGGAATCGTCCTGTTTGTGGGAACAAAACAGCAGGCGCGCGGCATAATCAAGGAAGAAAGCGAAAGGTGTTCAATGCCTTTTGTGAATGTACGGTGGCTCGGCGGAGCGCTCACGAATTTCAGCACAATCCGTTCACGGCTTCAATATATGGAGATGCTCAGAAAGTTGGAGGAAGAAAACAAAATGGACCTTCTTCCGAACAAGGAAGCCGTCAAACTGAGAAAGGAAGAAGCGAAACTTTCAAGCCTCATCGGCGGAATTGTCTCAATGAAACGGCTGCCCGACGCAATTTTCATCGTTGACACCAACAAGGAAACCAACGCTTTCAAAGAGGCGAAAAAACTCGGCATTCCGATTGTCGGTATGGTTGACACAAATTGCGACCCGACCGGAATTGACTATGTAATTCCGACCAACGATGACGCGATGAGGGCAATTAAACTGTTATCTTCAAAAATCGCCGATGCGTGCACAGAGGGCGCGAAAATCTACGCCGAAACCGTCAAAGATATTCCTGAAGAGCAACGCAGGGAGCAGAAAGAGGAAACGGGAGGCCCCATAGTTGAGAAAAAGGTTTATGTGTTCAAGAAATTCGACGAGGACGAAGACAACGCCAGACCCGCAGAAATCCCCGCGGCTGATGAAAGCGGACAAAAGCCGGAGCCGGAAACTCCCAAAGAACAGCCGGATTCGGACGGGGGCGGAGAGCAGAAATAATGGCGGAAGTTACTTCAAGCATGGTCAGAGAAGCCAGAGATCTCACGGGGGCCTCTTTTATTGACTGCAAAACCGCCCTGCAAGAAGCCGGCGGCGACATGGACAAGGCGATTGACCTTCTCAAAATCAAAGGCGCGTCCCGCGCTTCAAAGAAAGTCGGCAGAAACACACCCGAAGGCATCGTAACCTCATACATCCACCCGGGCGGAAAAATCGGAGTTATGCTTGAACTCAACTGTGAAACCGATTTTGTCGCCAGAAACGAGGAGTTTTCAAGCCTTTCAAAAGAGATAACAATGCAAATTGCGGCAACGGGCCCGCTCTACACTTCAAGGGACGAAATTCCCGCGAACATTCTTGAAAAAGAGAGAGAAATCATCACAGCCCGCGCCAAAGAGGAAGGCAAACCGGACAAAATTCTGAACAAAATAGTGGAAGGCGGAATTGAGAAATTCTGCAAAGAGGTCTGCCTTCTTGAGCAGGACTACATCAGGGAGCCGAAAACGAAAATCTCGGACCTCGTTTCGTCCGCGATATCCAAAACGGGCGAGAACATAGTAGTCAGAAGATTCACCAGATTTCAACTCGGAGAGTCTTAAAACTTGATTCCACCATGCCACCCAACCGGAAAAAACCTCTCTACAAAAGAATCCTTCTGAAGATAGGCGGCGAAGCGCTTCAGGGCAAAGATGAGTTTGGCATAGACACCAAAATGCTGGACAAGGTGTCAAAAGAGCTCAAAGATTTAACCCGGCTCGGCGTTGATGTCGCGCTTGTAATCGGCGGCGGGAACTTTTTCAGGGGCAGTTCGGACAGCGCGCGCGGAATGGACAGGTCAACGGCGGACTACATGGGAATGCTCGCGACCGTTATAAACGCCATCGCGCTCCAGGACTATCTGGAAAAACAGGGCGTTGACACGCGGGTTCAGAGCGGGCTTGAGATCAAACAGGTCGCCGAGCCGTTCATAAAGCGGCGCGCACTGCGGCACATTGAAAAAGGCAGGGTTGTGATTTTTGCCGCCGGAACGGGCAGCCCGTTTTTCACAACAGACACGGCGGCGAGCTTGCGCGCTCTTCAAATCGGCGCGGATATTGTTTTGAAAGGAACAAAGGTTGACGGCATTTACGACAAAGACCCGAAAAAACACAAAGGCACCAAAAGATTCACCGAGCTCACCTATATGGAAGTGATCCAGAAGGAACTGGACGTTATGGACACAACGGCGATTTCGCTGTGCATGGAGAGCGGAATTCCCATTGTGGTTTTCAATCTGTTCAAGGCGGGGAATATAAAAAAGATTGTGTGCGGCGAAAAAATCGGCACAAAGGTCTGGAGTGGCGCAAAATGAGCGGAACATCCGAGGACATAAGGAATCAGACGGCGGAAAGGATGGGGAAAACCATTTCCGCGTTGGAAGGCGAGTTGTCAAAACTGCGCACGGGAAAAGCGTCCACGGGTTTGCTTGAAGGACTGGAGGTTGATTATCACGGCTCTAAAATGCCGCTTAATCAGGTTGCGGGAATAAGCGCCCCCGACCCGCAAACGGTGATGATTCAGCCGTGGGACGAAACCATAATAGGCGAGATTGAAAAAGCGGTTAATCAATCAGACCTCGGTCTTTCCCCCGCGCGAGACGGAAAACTGATACGGATTTCAATTCCGCCGCTCAGCGAAGAACGGCGCAAGGAACTTGTAAAAGTTTCAAGCAGAATAGCCGAAGAACACCGCGTTTCCATACGGCAGGCAAGAAAGGACTTAAACACAAAAGTAAAAGCGATGGAAAAAGAGGGAATGTCCGAAGACGAAAGCAAAAAAGCGCTTGCCAACATTCAAAAATCAACCGATGAATTCATCGCCAAAATAAATTCGCTTGTAGAAAAGAAAGAAAAAGAGATTATGGAGATTTAGGCGGGGTTGTGCATGGAAAATAATTTTATGTGGGATTTCGAACGAACTCTATGGAGCGATTCTATTCACTCTGCTATCGGTCGCGCTCTCACCGTAGCAACTCGCTTTGAAAACAATTGCAAGGGCATTTCTATTTTGTTGGAATTAAAATCGCCAAAGGAAAAAACATCACCAGATGAAGATTTTATTTCTCTTGAATATGTTCAACAAATTGCAACAAAAACCTACGATGCCAAGTTAAATACAGTTATTTCATCGATAGCAAAATCTGAGTCTGATTTTTTCAAAATACTCAACAAGGCAAGAAAAGCCCGAAATGAAATAGCCCATGACCTTGCATCGGGAATGGAAAGCCAAGAATTAATTCAGTATTACAAAAAAAATTTTGTGGAGCAAATTCGTGAAAACTCTTTAGCAATTGCAGAAGCAGACAAAATTCTTTGTGTTTTATTGACTACCATACAAAAAGAACCTATGCCTAATGTTGATTTTGTAAAGAAATATCCCGACAGGATAGTAAACTGGGTGTGCGATATGAGTATTGATTAAAACTTGTTCAATCCTTCTTCCTCTCAATCCTCAACCCCATTCTTCTAAACAATACAAAACCCCCAACGGCAAGAAGTGCAATTATCAAGATTAACTTTTTATTGGAATTCCAAAAACTTTCCGGCGCGTAAGTAAGTTGTTTAATTCTCTCTTGGAGATAAGGAGGTAAAGACCGAAAACCGCCCATATCTATTGCTCTATGCCCGGAATTATTGATAATTTTGACATCGGCGCCGAGGTTAACAAGAGCAGAAATATTTTCAATCAAAATTGGTGTGAACGCGCTTGCGAAAGGATTAAGTAACTCCTTTTCTATTGAATACATGAGAGGGGTCCGTCCATCTTTATCTGTCGCATTCACATCTGCGCCGTGCTTAATAAGTGTAGTGACAACTTCAGGATTTTTATTCCCAATCGCCGCCCCATGCAAAGGGGTTTGGCCAGCATTATCTGTCGCACTCACATCTGCGCCGTAATTAATAAGTGTAGTGATAACTTCAGGATTTCCATTCCCATACGCCGCACTATGCAAGGGAGTTTCGCCACCCTCACCTTTAGCATTCACATCTGCGCCGTGCTTAATAAGTGTAGTGATAACTTCAGGGTTCTTATTCCTATACGCACTATACAAAGGGGTTTTGCCATTCTTATCTTTCGCATTTACATCTGCGCCATGCCTAATAAGAGTAATGATAACTTCAGGGTTCTTATTCCTATACGCCGCACTATGCAAGGGGGTTCCATCCTCATCTTTAGCATTCACATCTGCGCCGTGCTTAACAAGCGTAGTAATGACTTCAGGATTTCCATTCCAAGACGCCGCACTATGCAAAGGCGTTCTGTCATATTTATCTTTAGCATTCACATCTGCACCATGCTTAACAAGAGTAGTGACAACTTCAGGGTTTTTATTAGAACTCGCCGCCCAATGTAAAGGCGTTCTGTCAGATTTATCTTTAGCATTCACATCTGCGCCATGCTTAACAAGAGTAGTGACAACTTCAGGATTTTCACTTCTGCTCGCTACCCAATGCAAAGGCGTTCTGTCATATTTATCTTTAGCATTCACATCTGCACCATGCTTAACAAGAGTAGTGACAACTTCAGGGTTTTTATTAGAACTCGCCGCCCAATGTAAAGGCGTTCTGTCAGATTTATCTTTAGCATTCACATCTGCGCCATGCTTAACAAGAGTAGTGACAACTTCAGGATTTTCACTTCTGCTCGCTACCCAATGCAAAGGCGTTCTGTCATATTTATCTTTAGCATTCACATCTGCACCATGCTTAACAAGAGTAGTAATAACTTCAGGATTTTTATTATAACTCGCCGCCCAATGTAAAGGGGTACTGCCGTACTCATTTCTAGCATTCGCATATGCGCCGTTATCAATTTCCCTTTGGATATCTTCCACAGTTGCCGTTTTCATAAAGTCCCGATCAGTCAATTTATTCTCATCCGCATAAGCAAAATTTGCACTAAACGCAACCGCGATAATTACCAAAATTACAAACCTCTTTTTCATTTCCCCACCTCTACCCTCTCCACTCCCCCCATATACCCCACAAGCGCATCGGGGATTTTCACACTTCCGTCTTTCTGCTGGTAATTCTCAAGAATCGCCACAACCGTTCTTCCAATCGCAAGCCCTGAGCCGTTGAGCGTGTGAACAAAAGCCGTTTTTTTGCCGTCTTTGAATCTAATCCCCGCCCTTCTCGCTTGAAAATCCTCAAAATTACTGCACGAGGAAATTTCCCTGTATGCGCCCTCTCCCGGCAGCCAGACCTCAATGTCGTATGTTTTCGCGGCGGAAAAACCCATATCGCCCGCGCAAAGAGTTACAACGCGGTAATGAAGCCCCAACCTTTCCAAAATCCCGCAGGCGTCCGCAGTCAAACTCTCTAACTCATCGTGCGAATTCTCCGGACGCGCGAACTTGACCAACTCAACCTTGTTGAACTGATGCTGGCGCATAATGCCCTTTGTGTCTTTGCCGTATGAACCCGCCTCTTTGCGGAAACACGGCGTATAAGCGGCGTATTTAAGCGGCAAATTGCTTGAAATAATCTCATCGCGGTAAATGTTTGTAACCGGAACCTCGGCGGTCGGAATGAGAAAATAGTCCGTGTCTTTGAGTTTGAACAGATCGTCCTCAAACTTCGGCAGATTGCCCGTTCCGGTCAAACTCGCGGTGTTTACCGCAAACGGCGGAAGTGTTTCGGTGTAGCCGTTTTCCTTTGTGTGCACATCAAGCATGAAATTGGCGAGCGCGCGTTCAAGCCGCGCCCCCGCCCCGAAATAAAGCGCGAAACGCGAACCGGTGATTTTCGCCGCGCGCTCAAGGTCAAGAATTCCAAGTTTTGCCCCGATTTCGTCGTGAAGCAACGGCTCAAAATCAAATTCGGGCTTTTCGCCCCATTTTCTGACCTCAATGTTGTCGTCTTCGCCCGCGCCCGCAGGAACACTCTCGTGCGGAATGTTAGGAATTTCGAGCATTTCGGCCCGGATTTTCTCCTCAATGTCGGTCCGCCCGGCGTTGAGCAGTTTTACTTTTTCTGAAACGGCTTTGAGTTCATCTGAAAGTTTTTCAAACCCTTTGTCATCGCCCTTTTGTTTGAGAACCGCCACCGCGCGCGAACCCTCGTTGCGCTTGCGCTCCAGTTCCTCAACCTCGCCAATAACCCCGCGCCTTTTGCGCAAAAGATTGGAAAGCCCCGCGAAATCAAAGTCAAAACCGCGCGCGGACAGTTTCTCCTTCACTTCATCAAGATTTTGTTCAACAAATTTCCAGTCAAGCATGGAAGCAGTTCCGCCTGCAAATGAACATACAGGATAACACAAAACCGAACGGGAAAACCCCAACTCCGCCGCTTTGACAATGAAAAAACGCGCGGTTAGTTTGCTTTGACAACGCTCTTGTGAGGAGGAACAACGCTATGAGCAAACTTACCAACGGAACCGAAATAACATATTACGGGCACTCAACCTTTATGGTGAAAACGCCGAAAGGGAAAAACGTGCTGATTGACCCCTGGGTGAAAGGAAACCCCGCATGTCCGGAAAATCTGCACAATATTGAAAAAGTTGACATTATCGCGATAACGCACGGTCATTTTGACCACATCAGTGACGCCGTTGAAATCGCCAAAGAGCACAAACCGCAGGTGGTGGCGAACTGGGAAATCTGCGCGTGGCTCGGAACAAAAGGCGTTGAGAACTGCTGCCCGATGAACAAAGGCGGCGGGCAGACGGTTGAAGGCGTGAGGTTTGTGATGACGCACGCGCAGCACTCAAGCGGAATCGGCGAGGAAGACGGCACAACCTCAGACGGCGGCGAGCCGGGCGGTTTTGTGATTGAGCTGGAAGACGGATACCTCATGTATCACGCGGGCGACACGAACATCTTCAGCGACATGAAACTCATAAAAGAGATTTACGCGCCGAAACTCGCGTTTCTGCCCATCGGCGATCTGTTCACAATGGGACCGTTGGAAGCGTCATACGCCTGCAAGTTCATCGCTCCCGAAATTGTGATTCCGATGCACTACGCCACTTTCCCGCCGCTCACGGGCACGCCCGAAGAACTCAAAAAACTCACTTCGGGCATGAAAGGGCTGGAAGTGGTCGCGCTCAAACCCGGCGAGACCCTCTAATTAACGGCTATGAAAATAGGAATTCCCAAAGAAGTAAAAACTTCCGAATTCAGGGTCTCCCTGACTCCGCGCGCCATACGCACGCTTGCCGAAGCGGGACACGAAACAATCGTTGAAAAATCCGCCGGAAACGGAATAGGCATAACCGATGAACAATACTCCTCTGCGGGCGCGCGAATCGCCGGCTCTGCGGCGGAGGTGTTTGAAGAGGCGTCTCTGATTGTGAAGGTCAAAGAACCGCAAGAGAGCGAATATCCGCTTATCAACGAAAAACACACCCTTTTCTGCTATCTGCATCTTGCGGCGGAGCCGCGCCTGACCGAAGCCCTTATCGCTTCGGGCGCCAAAGCGGTCGCTTTTGAAACCGTGCAGACCGGAGACGGCGCGTTGCCGTTGTTAGAGCCGATGAGCCTGATAGCGGGAAGAATTTCCGCACAGATAGGCGCGGCGTATTTGCAGAAAGACAACGGAGGCAAAGGGATTCTGCTCGGCGGTGTTCCGGGTGTGAAACCCGCGAAAACGCTTGTGGTTGGGGGTGGAATAGTGGGCGGCGGCGCGGCTGAGGTTGCGCTTGGCATGGGCTCAGAGGTTACGGTCATAGACAAAAATCCGGCGAAACTCGCGCTTTTTCACGAGCGGTTCGGGGGCAGAATCAAAACGCTGCCGTCATACAACTCGCTCATAAACGAGGAGTGCGCGCGGTCTGACCTTGTCGTGGGCGCGGTTCTTATTCCCGGTCTCGCGGCGCCAAAAGTGATAACGGCCGAAGCAATCGCGGCGATGGAAGACGGCTCGGTTTTCGCCGATGTGGCAATAGACCAGGGAGGATGTTCGGAAACAAGCCGCCCCACTTCTCACACCGACCCCTTCTACAAAATAAGTGGTGTAACGCACTACTGCGTGACAAACATTCCCTCCCTTGCGGCGAGAACGGCGACCTACGCGCTTTCGGGCAAGATTATGCCGTATGTGCTGAAAATCGCGGATGGCGGCGAAGACGGGGCTCTCATAAAAGGCGTGAATATTGAAAACGGAAAACTGCTCATAGATTTGGGATTGTAAGGCGCGCCGGTCTTGACTGAGAACGCCAATAGTTGATATTTAGGACGGTCAAATGCTTCAAAAACGAATTTTTTTCACGCTCGCGGCCGCCGCGCTGATAATATCCTCATGCGGGGGCGGCTTTGACTACTCGTCAATGACGGCCGAGCAGATGTTCACCCAGTCGTCCGAACTTGAAAACAAAGGCTCATCTGCTTCGCACGAACGCGCACTCGAAATGCTTAAAGAGTTGCAGATAAGGCACGCTTTCAGCACTTATGCGCCGCTCGCTTCGTTGAAAACCGCCGACATCTACTTCGCCGGGGAAAAATTTGAGAGCGCCGCAGACCAATATCAGAAATTCATCACGGACAACCCCAAACACGCGGGGCGCGAACACGCGCTTTTTGGGCTTTCGGAGAGTTTTTACGGAATGAAGGAATCATACAAAAGGGATCAGGAACCGTGCAAAAAGGCTATTTACTGGTATCAGTCGCTACTGTCTTACCACCCCGAAACAGAGTACAAAGATGACGCGCTCGCGAAAATAGGCGTCTGCAACGAAGAACTGGCGAGAAGCGAACTGGAAATAGGCAAGTTCTACCTCAGGCGCAAACACTACAAAGCGGCGCGGCGCAGATTTACCTATCTGGCGAAAAACTTTCCGCAGACCGAATGGGCGGCGAAAGCCGCCAAGTTGCTCGCCTCACTCCCTCCCGATGATGAGAGTCCACAGGATGTCCAATAGAAGCAGTTTGCGATGTCTTTCAAAACAATTGAATGGAAAAACGGCGCGGCGGTCATTCTTGACCAGAGAAAATTGCCCGGAGAGAAAACCTATTTTGAGTGCAAAACTCACGAGCAGGTTGCCGAGGCAATACGCTCAATGGCGATAAGGGGCGCTCCCGCGATTGGCATCGCGGCGGCGATGGGATACGCCCTCGGCGCGGCGGAAAACAGGTCCGAAACAAAATCGGGTTTTGTGAAAAAAATGGCGCGAGTGCGTGAAACGCTGGCGCAAACACGCCCCACCGCGGTCAATCTTTTCTGGGCGCTTGAGAGAATGGGGAAACTGCTTTCGGCAAACCCCGAATCGGAGCCCGGAGAAATCGCTGAAATTCTGCGCGCCGAAGCAATCGCCATCTGCGATGAAGATTTGAATCTTTGCAAAAAAATCGGGAAAACCGGAGAGCCCCTCATAAAAAATGGCGCGACCGTTATGACTCACTGCAACGCAGGCGGCTTGGCGACTGCCGGATACGGAACGGCGCTTGGAGTTTTGAGAGCCGCACGGGACGCGGGCAAGGAAATAAGTGTCATCTCGTCTGAAACCCGTCCCCTGCTTCAAGGGGCGCGGCTTACGGCATGGGAACTTTCGGATGACGGCATACCGGTTCAAATCATAACGGACACCGCCGCGGGATATGTGATGAAAAACGGCGGCGTGGACGCGGTTATTGTCGGGGCGGACAGAATCGCCTCAAACGGAGATGTTGCGAATAAGATAGGAACCTATCAACTGTCCGTTCTGGCGAAACACCATAAAATCGCGTTTTATGTCGCCGCGCCGTGGTCAACGGTTGATATGAACTGCGCAAGCGGCAAAGACATTCCCATTGAGCAGAG
This sequence comes from Candidatus Mycalebacterium sp., assembly GCF_977828045.1. Lineage (NCBI taxonomy): Bacteria > Pseudomonadati > Thermodesulfobacteriota > Candidatus Dadabacteria > Candidatus Nemesobacterales > Candidatus Mycalebacteriaceae > Candidatus Mycalebacterium > Candidatus Mycalebacterium sp. The sequence goes on from NZ_CDWCUL010000006.1 coordinate 19,039, forward strand.
ACCCGAACGGGAGGTTTCCCACATCGGACAGACGCGCACCGCCGCGCAAGGCGCGAAAATCATAAATCCGGCGTTTGACATAACGCCCGCCGAAAATATTGACTGCATAATAACGGACAGGGGAATAGTGAAACCGCCGTGCAGAGAGAATATGGAGAAACTTCAGCCGACTTTTTCCATCTCTTCCTGAGCTTCAATCGTAAAACGGGCAAAAGGCATCACGCGCAAACGGTCCTGGCCAATTTTTTCGCCGGTCATCTCGCAAATTCCGTACGTTCCCTCATCAATGCGCTTCAGCGCGTCCTCAATCTGATTCAGTTTGTTGCGCTCACGCTCGGAAAAAGTTAATGACAGAATTCTCTCTCTGTCATCGGACGCCTTGTCGTAAAAGTCTCCCACATCAAGACTGGTTGCCTGTTGAGTAGAGCGTGAAACATCTTTCAGAAGCCTCTCTCTCATGAGTAGCAGCTCTTTTGTTATCTCGTCAAGAAATCGCTTTCCGTATTTGCCGGATTTCGCGGCGGTCGCGCCCTTTTTCGTCTGATTCGTCTGACCGGGGGAGGAGGGTTTTATCTTCGTGATTTTTTTCGTAGCGGGAGCCGCCTTATCCTTTGTTTTGGATTTTGGGGCTGTCTTCTTAACAACAGTTTTGTTCTTTTTCACCTTTTTTTCAGCCAAATTATGCCCTCTGTTTGTGTTTTTACGTGTTTGCAGAAGCACTTTAGTTATTTGAAAAACCCTCAATTGTCAAGCCCGCGCGGACTCAGATACTTGACTAAAAGTATTTATAATTATCCTGTATCTTACGATTCGTCTGTTTTTCCCGAAGGAAACCCGAATGTCATTATTCTCAAAATCGTTTCCAATACTTTCAGCGCTTTTCGCACTGTTTGTACCGCTCACGGCGCACGCGGACATTGACAAAACCATTGACCGGACAATCGCCCCGCTCGCGGAGATGTTGGGGAAATGGGTTTTCTTTTCGGTTCCACTTTTCGGAGGCGAAATCAAAATAGTGGTCGCGTTGCTCATAGGAGCGAGTGTTTTCTGTACGGTGTATTTCAAATTCATAAACATAAGAGGTTTTAAACACGCAATAGATATTGTGCGCGGAAAAACGGACGAGTCATCGCAACCAAACGCGCCCGGAGAAGTGAGCCACTTTCAGGCGCTCGCGACCGCATGCGGAGCGACTGTGGGACTCGGCAACATAGCCGGAGTTGCCATAGCAGTTTCAAAAGGCGGTCCCGGGGCGGCATTCTGGATGGTGGTGGCGGGTCTGCTTGGAATGTCGCTCAAATTTTGCGAATGCACCCTGGGAGTTAAATACCGTAAGGAAAATCCGGACGGTTCCGTGTCGGGAGGGCCGATGTATTACCTTTCGCGCGGCTTTGAAGAAATGGGAATGAAAAAATCCGGCAAGGTTCTCTCGGCTCTGTTCGCGGTGTTTTGCATAGGGGGAGCAATAGGCGCGGGATCCCTTTTTCAAGCAAACCAGTCTTTCACGCAGTTCAGTGAAATTTCAGGCGGAGGAGGCGCTGTTTCGGGTTGGATTTTCGGAGTGGTTACCGCCATAGTGCTTGGGCTTGTTATCATCGGCGGAATAAAACAGATAGCTCGCGTAACCTCAAAAATTGTTCCGTTTATGGCGATTATTTACGTGGGCACGGCGCTTGTGGTTATCGGGCTTAGGTTTGACCAGATACCCGAAGCGGTGTCGCTGATATTTCGGGGCGCCTTCACCCCCGAAGGGGTTGAAGGCGGAGTGCTGGGAGTAATGATATGGGGATTTCAACGAGCCGCTTTCTCCAACGAAGCGGGGCTTGGCTCGGCGGCAATCGCCCACAGCGCCGTAAAGACAAACTATCCCGCAACCGAAGGTCTGGTTTCACTTCTTGAGCCGTTTCTGGATACCGTCGTCATCTGCTCGATGACCGCTCTCGTGATAGTCCTGACCGGAGCCTATCAGCTTACAAACGGAGGAATGGGCGGGATTGAGATAACATCTGCGGCGTTTGCGTCTACAATATCGTGGTTTCCATATGTTCTGGCTTTCGCCGCGATGCTTTTCGCTTTTTCCACAATGATATCGTGGAGTTATTACGGGCTTAAATCCTGGACATTTCTGTTCGGCGAGACCAAAAACAACAAACTGACCTTCAACGCCATATTCTGTGTCAGCGCGGCAATAGGCTCGGCTATCAGCCTGTCATCGATTATTGACTTATCCGATTCTCTTATTTTTCTTATGGCGTTTGTGAATATGATAGGGATTTTCGCGATGATTAACAAAGTCAAAGGCGAATTGAAAGCCTACAAAGACAGTACGGGCGGTTTTTAGGACTCTTTGCGGGGAATCCGCCCCCGGATCCTGAAAATGTCCTCAAGTTGGTGAAGGAAGATTCCGACAAGTCCCATTGTTGTAACAACCAGAACCCACGGATAGCCGCCGACCGCCGCGAAAAGCAGAAAAGCCAGCGAGTAAAAGTTTCTCCTCATTACCGGGCGCAGGAAAGCCATGAGGCGCCTGACCGGTGAAAGAGAAGCGTCACCTACAAGTTCGTCAATGCGGTGGTATGAAACCAGACTGCCGGACTTCGTGTAGCGAACCATGAAAATGAAAGACCACACAAGAAAGAAAAGAAAAATGGACAGATTCAAAAAGCCCAGCCAAAACGCCAAATACTCGTTGTTTCCGTGAAGGTAGTAGCCGACCGGAACGCTGATGACAAAACCCCCGATTGTCAATTGGTCGCTTATTGTGTCAACCCATTCGCCTCTTTTCGTTTCAAGCAGTTTGAGGCGCGCCACCTCGCCGTCGCAACGGTCAAGAATCGCGGCGATTTGCATAAAAACCGCCCCATAAACCGGATGTCCCGTCAAATACGCGATTATGCACGGCACTCCCGCCACAATATTGGTCAGAACGCTTATCTGGTTAGGGGTAAGTGAAGTGCCGCGGGCAAGCCACAAACTTATAGGCAGTGATAACTTGCCGTTTAGATTTTTCGCTATCCACCCGGTTGAGGTCTTACCCACGGTTGAAGCAATAAGCCGCCGCGCTTCTGAAAGAGGCTCAATACCGAGATCTATGGCGTAAAGATCTTTGGGGGGTTCATACTCAGTGATGCCCTCCATTCTGTAACGCCCCACCCATCTGGACAGATTGCAGTCTTCAAGAAGGTCTGCCACGGCTTCGGGCTCAACAATCGCCGCGCCGAGCGGTTTTGTGATTTTTTCGCTCGCGGAGTCATCCTCGGAGGTTTTCATCAAAACCGCCCCGCCGGTGGAAGGATTTTCTTTGATGAATTTTTCCAGAAGAGGCATCTGAAAAAACAGGTTTGACTGCAATATCAGGACTTTGCCCCTCCGGTCACGTTCGGCAAAAACGGTGCCGGGAACTGTAAAAGTTATCTTTGCCTCGCCTGAAACGGATTCGGGAAGCATACGTCTGAGTGTGGATTCCGGAGCGGTTGAAACAACGGTGATGTCATCAATGCCGCTCTTCAGACACGAGCGCACAAGCCTGCGGACCTGCGTGAGTCCGCTCACGGGAACTTCAAGAAAATCTTCAAGGGACTCGCCTTGGAATCCTGTCCCGCAAGCCACAATCAGGGCGTCCGTCATTGCAGGTTTAGCCCGAAGAAACTATTTTTAGAGGGCTGCCGACTGCAGCGCGGCGTTCGCCACTGAACACAAATTTGTCAAAGTTATTTTTGGCGACAAACAGGTCTTTGGGATAATCAACATCCATCCAGAACATATCGCCTATGTCGAAAGGTTTTATTTTATAGCCCTTGTTCAAAAGCCTCTGTATGCATGACACATACCATTTCTGGCGCACGCTTCCACACCTCATCTCCTCTTCAGAAGCCCGCTTTATCATCTCAACGCCGGTACCTCTGAAAAGACGCAATCCCACCGACTCATAATGGATATGGTCTTTAATATCTTTTGTTACAAGCGACACGCAACCGTTTTCCATCCTTATCTTCATGTCTTCCTCATCGTAGTTCTCTTTCTTTTTGACCGGAAGCACAATGTTTTCCTTCCTCATGTTTATCATATTGTCCAGAATGTCTATCTCAAAGATGTCATCGCCGTTCATTATGACTAGGTCATCGTTCATCTCGCCCCGCGCCAGACAAAGAGACACAAGACTGTTGGTCGTTTTGTAGAACGGGTTGTAAATGGTTTTTATCCTTATGCCGAGGCTGTCATAATTGCGCAAAAACGCCTCAACTTTGTTGAAACCGAAGCCGACCACAATAACAACATCGTTGATTCCGCAGTCTCTTATGTGGTTTATCTGGCTCTTAAGAATTGAAGTGCCGCCTACGTCAAGCAAGCACTTGGGAACATATTCCGTATAGGGGCGCAACCTGCTCCCCAGACCTGCAGCAAGAATAATCGCTTTCATAAAACCATCTCTCCCAGAACAAACAGATAAATAAAATCGGAAGTCTATATAAAAAATCAACGGCCAAACAACGCCAGCCGTCAATTACCTTGTATTATCCCCCGTAAGAGAGGAAAATTCAAGAATTATTATTGTTTCTGGCCGACCTCCGGTATTGTGAAGGGGCTCACCTCGTGTTTTACCGCCGTGATGTTGTTGCGCTCATCAACATAAACAAACTTGGGCTTGTGGTTCTTGCATTCGCTCTCATCGTATGAGCCGAAACTCACGATAATCAACGAATCGCCCTCACGTGCCAGATGGGCGGCCGCGCCGTTCACGCACACCGCATTTGTGCCTCTTTCACCCTCTATCACGTATGTAAAGAACCTGTGACCGTTGGTAACGTTGAATATGGAGACCTTCTCGTGGACGAGCAAACCCGCCGCCTCGATGAGAACCGGATCAAGAGTCAAACTCCCTTCGTATTCAAGATCGGCTTCTGTAACAGTCGCCTTGTGAATCTTCGATTTTAGCAGACTTACTTTCACGGCAATATACCCCCTTTCTCCCCTTCAAAACCTTATGTTGTCTATCAGCCTGGCTTTTCCGACCCTCGCGGCAATTGCCGCCAAACTCCCTTTGGACGCCTTTTCAACCGGAACAAGCGTCTCGGGGTCACAAATCTCAAGATAATCCACCTCAACAATCCCCTCACCGGCGAGAAACTGCCCGCCGTCCTTCAAAATCTCCGCGCTCTCACGCATACCCGACTCAAAAAGCCGCTTCATTTTAAATAAAACGCGCGGAATAGCAACCGCCGTTTCCCTTTCCTGTTTGGAAAGATATTCATTTCGTGAGCTCATGGCAAGACCGGACGGCTCTCTCACAGTGGGAACGGCGACTATGCGAATATCAAGATTGAGGTCCCTGACGACTCTTTTGATTATCGCAAGTTGCTGAAAATCCTTCTCGCCAAACCCCGCCACCTCCGGGCTGACGATGTTAAAAAGTTTCACTACAACAGTCGCCACCCCTTTGAAATGACCGAGCCTTGAAGCGCCGCAAAGAAAATTCTGCAACTCGCCCACATCAACGGAGGTCTGAAACCCGGGCGGGTATATCTCGTCCGCAGACGGTAGAAAAACAGCATCAATTCCGGCGGCGGAAAGTTTCTCAACATCGCCCTCTTCGTCCCTTTTGTAACTTCCGTAGTCCTCTCCGGCCGAGAACTGAAACGGATTGACAAATATGCTCGCCACGCACACATCGGCATGGGGGGAAGTCTCCCGCACAACACTCAAATGCCCCTCGTGAATGGATCCCATGGTCGGAACAAGCCCGACTTTGCGCCCGTTCCGCGCGGCGGCGGACGAAAACCTCTTCATCTCGTCAACCGTTCTGATGATGGCCGGGGTTTTCACCGTTTTTTCCCGTCCGGAGAGGGAAAAACGCCTTGCCTGACTTCGCGGATGTATTCTTTGGTCGCAACGGAAAAGATTTCTCTTGCTGCGGCGTATTTCTTCACAAAACCCGGCAGCGGACCCTTTGTGAGACCCACCATGTCGTCAAAAACAAGAACCTGTCCGTCACATCCGCCGCCCGAACCGATGCCTATGACCGGTATGTCAACTGCGGAGGTTATTTTTTCCGTAAGAGAATGCTCAACACGCTCAAGAAGAAGCGCAAACGCCCCCTCGCCGGCGCATTCAAGGGCAAGGTCGTATATCAACTGTGCGGATTCGGAAGTTTTCCCCTGAACTCCGTATCCGCCGAGCATGTTGACCGACTGCGGACACAGTCCCACATGCGCTATAACGGGAACTCCTGAGTCTGTAACGGCGCGAACGGTTTTTGTGTAGCGCCTCGCGCCGACCTCTATTTTTACGGATTCCGCGCCGCCGAGTTTCATAAGATTTCCCGCATTCTTTATGGCGTCACGGTTGCTTGCCTGATACGAAAGAAACGGCATGTCCGCACACAGGTGCGCCGTTTTGACGCCGCGCGCCACATTTTGCGTGTGGTAAATCATTTCGCTCATGCGCACCGGAATTGTGCTCTCAAGCCCCTGAACAACATTGCCCAGCGAATCGCCCACCAGAACAATATCAACGCCGCACTCATCAACGATTGAAGCAACAGACCAGTCGTAAGCCGTGATGGCGACAATCTTGCGCCCGTCTTTCTTCATGCGCTTGAGATGGGTGGTTCGCACCTTTTTTGTCCGCTTTTTTTCCATTGAAAATAAATCTAACAGGCAAAAGCGGACGGGAAAAGTCCGAAGCGGCAAGTTGAAATTCAAGGGCGTTAAAATATAATCGCTTTATCATGAAAGGTTCGGGCGGGCGATGGAAGTCGCCTCTTATACAAAGCCTTCCGGAATACGTCTTCAGCACGGTTGACAAACTCAAGAAAGACGCACGGATAAAAGGGGAAGACATAATTGATTTGGGTATGGGAAATCCGGACCGCCCAACCCCCGGTCATATCGTTGAGAAACTGATTGAGTCTTCCGGCAACCCGCGCAACCACCGTTATTCGGCGTCCGCCGGAATACCGAACTTGAGAAAAGCGGTTTGCGACTGGTACGAGCGAAAGTTTAACGTAACGCTCAACCCCGAAAGAGAAGCGGTCGCCACAATGGGCATCAAAGAGGGAATTTCACACCTTATGCCGTGCCTCATCTCCGCCGGAGACAGCGTAATCGTTCCGGTTCCGGCGTATCCAATCCACCACTATTCGGTAACCATAGCCGGAGGCAAACCGGTTTCGGTTCCGCTTGTCTCTGACACGGACACACTTATCGGCTCAATAGAGAGAGCGGTGCGCAAGGGCGGAAAAAAGGTGAAGGCGATTCTGGTGTCGTTTCCGAACAACCCGACCACTCAAACGGTCGGCATTGATTTTTTTGAAAAGATTGTGGATTTGGCGCGTGAGGCGGGGATTTTGATTATTCACGATTTCGCCTACGCGGAGTTGTGTTTTAACGGTACGCCTCCGAGCATAATGCAGGTCAAGGGGGCAAGGGAAGTCGCCGTTGAGTTCTACTCACTTTCAAAAACTTACAATATGCCGGGCTGGAGGGTCGGCTTTATGGTGGGCAATCCGGAGATTGTGGCTCATTTGAAAAAGATTAAAAGTTATCTTGACTACGGAATCTTCCAGCCCATACAAATCGCGTCCATTCTGGCGATGAACGGTCCGCAGAAATGCGTTGACGAAATAAGAGAAACCTACCGCTTGAGGCGCGACAAACTCATAAAATCGTTTGCCAAAGCCGGTTGGAAGATTGAGCCCCCGTCCGCAACCATGTTCGTCTGGGCGGAAATTCCCGAACAGTTTAAAAAAATGGGCTCGCTTGAGTTTTCAAAAATGCTCATAAAAAAAGCGGGTGTTGTCTCGTCTCCGGGGGTGGGATTTGGCAAACACGGTGAAGGGTTTGTGCGTTTCGCTCTTGTGGAAAACGAAAAACGCATAGGGCAGGCGGCGCGAAATCTAAACAGAACGCTTGGCAAACGCTAAAAGGCGTGTCCCACGTCCAGAAAGAACTGATACCGTTTCAGGCGCGGGTCGTGGTTGAGGGCGTAGCCGAAATCAAAAGCAATCGGAATTCCCGCAATCTTATAACGCATCCCCGCGCCAATGGCGTATCGCAGGTCATCAAGCGGATAGTCAAAACTTTTCGGAAAAACATTTCCGTAATCAAGAAAAGCCACTCCGCCAAATTTCTGCCATATGGGAAAGCGCATCTCAAACGCTCCGGTTACGAGCGAGTTTCCGCCAACGGGGTCGCCCCGTGAATCAAGCGGGCCCAACTCCTGAAACGGAAAACCCCTCATGCTTTTGTTACCGCCCGCGAACAGTCTTACAAACGGCGGAACGTCATCGCGGCCCGTATGTCCGAACGGAGACAGAAACCCCAACTGAAACTTCTTGGCGAATACAACCCCGCCTGCGGGGCTGAAATATCCGGCGACCTCAAAAACGGTCTTCACATACTCCTCATCGGAGCCCAGAAACGCGGGCGAAATCTCAACATCGGCGTTCATTGTGAAGCCGCCGGACGGATCCACCGGATTGTCGGTCGCCGTTATATCAAAACCGCCCGTAAGCGTGGATAGAAAGATGTCATGAAGTCCGCGCGCAAGATTTGTGTCCCCCGCTTGCGATCTTATTTCAGACCTGATTGCGGCGGGATTGAAATGGACGGAAAACAAGCCGTGCGCAAAGTCCTTTCTGATTTCGGGAGAAAATATGAGAAAATCCGCCTCATAACTCGGAAAATCGTCTCTGCGGATGTCAAAAAGCAACGAGAGGTTTGAGTTCGCCCCCAGAAATCCGGTCTGCTGAATACTAACGGCGGCGCCCTGAGACGCGAAAGAAGCCCGCGCGGAAAGTTCCAAAGTTCTGTTCAGATTCAAAAAATCGCGGTTTATCAGTTTCACGCGGCCGCGCAGTTTGTCCACCGACCCGGCCCCGACTCCGAACTGGAAGGTCATGGTTTTTCTTCGCACGGGAGTAACAACCGTGGAAACCACCGCCGCCTCGCTGTCAATCTCCGAAGTTATGGAAACGGACTCAAAATACCCCAGTGCGACAAGCCGCCTTTTTGATTCAAAAAGCTTTGACGGCGAACTGGGCTCTCCGGTGCGGTAGGTAAGGTTTTCTATCACAAGGTTGCGCAGGGTTTCATCTTCGGTGCGAATCCCTATGTTGCCGAAAATGTGCGGCGGACCCGGCTCAATGGCAAACATCACCTCCGCACGCCTCTCTTTGCGCCTGACCTCTCCTTTTGAATCCACCGACGCCGAGGCGTAGCCCATCTCAAGCAGGGTGTTCTTCACAACCCCTTTGGCTTTTTGAAAACGCTGTACGGAAAACCTCTCGCCCTCTTTGAGCGGCACGCCGTAAATGGCTTCCCTGATAAGCGCTATCTGTTCGGGCGCGAGCGCTCCCTTGATGTCAATCTTCACCTCAGACACAACCACGTGCTTGCCGAGTTGAATATTTATCTCTATGGCAACCCTTTTTTTGTTTTTTTCATAAACCGGACGCCATGTTACTGAAGAGCGGTAATACCCGTTGCCCACAAGAAACTGCCGCAGGTATTCCATATTTCTCTCAACCTTGAATCTGTCGAATTCGGGATAGGTTCTGCGTAAGAATTTGCCGCTCGGAACAATCTCCGAGATAACGCTTTTCATCTCGGAGTGGTCAATCTCTCCGCCACCTCTTATGGAAACTTCCGAGATTGCCAGCGACTGACTTTCCTGAGCCGCTCCCTGTGCGGGGAACGAAACCAGCAGAAAAGCGAGAACCAGTGGAACTGCGAGTAGGCGCATGTTTGCCCGTTAAAAACAACGGCTACGGGCGGATAATGCCCGGATTACCGCCCTTTCAATATATTGTATCCGGTAATTGACATGCTTTTTTCAGCCATTGTTTCAACGTATGCTGATCAATCATTCCGGCGTTCAGGGCTTTTGAAATGCGCATAAGCGCGATTTTCGCGGTCGCTTCGTCAACCATCTGCCCGGTTTCGGGTCAAACATGCTGCCGCCGCCCTGTTCATGGTAGAAATCAAGCTGGTGCCTGGCATCTTCTATTTGCTTGTCGGTCGGAGAGAATGCCGTGTTGGATATCAGAGCCTGTTGCGGATGGATAACCCAGGTTCCGTCCATTCCAATATCCGCGGAGCCCGCACATTTTTTCTCAAGACCCTTCTCAATCTCTTTTATGGTTTCGGGCTTGGCATCTTTTCTCCAGATTCTGAGATAGACGTTGTCTATCGCGTGAAGCCCCGCCGCTTTCGCCGCCGTAACAACGGCTTTTTTCTCGTAGTAAAAAACCTCGTTCTGCCTTTCCAGAAGAAGGTCGGGGTCAAGACCGAGTTCGGCCGCGTAATCGGCTATTCCGAAAACAAGTCCCGCCATTCTCGGAGACGCAGTCGCTATCTCGTAGGCGTATTTCACGGCGCGCGGGCGCTCAATCAGCGCCTCTATGCCGACCTTTGTTTTCCAGCCGTGCTTCTTCTCCAACTTGTCCAGCAGGTCCGAGACGATTTTAATGTCTTCGGGGCCGTTTGACTTGGGAACGATAACGCCGTGAAACCTGTCCACGGCACCGCTCATAACCGCCTCAATGTCGCCTTTGAAGAAATCTGAACGCACGTTGTTGGGACGAACCGTTACAACCTTTTTGCCGAAATCAAGCGTGTTGAGCGCTTCAACCATAACCGCCCTGCTTTTGTCGCCTTTGAACTCATACGGGCAGGCGTCTTCAAGATCCGCCATCACGTGATCAACAGGCGCCTTTACGGGGTCGGCGGCGTTTGAGTGAAGTTTCATATTGTGCCCTGGATAGGTGAGCTCCGTTCTCGGAACCACAACTCTTGAACCGTTGTCTAATACAAACATTTTTTCCTCCTTGTTTTTTTCGTCCTGAAAGGTTTGTCAATAAATCTCAAGAAGCCGTCTGGCGATTACTTCATGCTGAATTTCGCTTGTGCCTTCGAAGATGCTGAACACGCGCGCGTCCCGCCAGAATCTCTCCATGGGATATTCCGAGGAATATCCGTAACTGCCGAATATCTGCATCGCCTCTCTGGTCACGAACTCCGCCATTTCCGCCCCTTTGGCTTTGGCGATTCCGGCTTCAAGGTCGCAACGTTTGCCGCTGTCTTTCTTCTCCGCGGCAACATAGGTCAAATTGCGCGCGGATTTCCAATCTCAACCCACATTTCGGACAGTTTGTGACGTATAATCTGAAAATCGCTTATCGGTTGCCCGAACTGCACACGTTCTTTGGCGTATTTAATTCCCTCCTCAAAAGCCGCTTGCGCGACCCCGACCGCCCTTGCCGCGGTCTGTATCCTCGCCGCCTCAAAAGTGGTCATAAGGTGGTAAAACCCCTGGCCTTCCTCAAGCCCCAGAAGGTTTTCCGCCGGAACCCTGCATTCATCAAAACTGACGGTGAAAGACTTCATTCCGTGATAGCCAATCGTGGGAATGGGACCGCCCGCGATGTTGGGGTGGTCAAGATGCTCTGACGGCTCCTTCTCAACCAGGAATATGCTCAAGCCCTTGTGCCTTTTGGACGCATCCGGATCCGTTCGCGCGAGCACGGCGAGAACATTCGCCCTGTTGGCGAATGTACACCATGTCTTTTCTCCGTGCAGTATGTAGTGGTCACCGTCTTTTGTGGCGGTAACTTTGACTCCCGCAAGGTCTGACCCGTTGTCGGGCTCAGTGAAAGCCGCGGCGGACATCAGTTCCCCACTTGCGAGACCCGGAAGAAACTTCTTTCTCTGCTCCTCCGTCCCGCCGTTTTGCAGAAGCGTTCCGGTGATGATGTTGCGCGTCATAATGCTTCCGGCGCTGAGCAACCCGCGGCTGAGTTCTTCGGTAACTATCGCCATGCTAACGTAGTCCAGCCCGACCCCGCCGTATTCTTCGGGGAAAATCATCCCGAAATATCCGAGTTTCCCCATCTCCCTGATTATCTCCGGCGGAATTTCCTTGTTTTCATTGTGGATTTCCGCCGCAATGGGAACAATTCTTTCCTCGGTAAATTTGCGCACCGACTGTCTTATCTCTTCATGCTCGCTTGTGCATAGGGGCATAACCGCTTTCTCCTGTTTCCTACTCTTTTACGAAACCGCAGTGTTTCCACTGCTCACTCTGAAACAAAAACCGCAAGTATGAAACCTGAACGGCTCGCTTTGTCAATACGCGCCGCCCGCTTCGTATATCAGGTATTTAATCTCCGCCCCCTGTTCCCTGAATATCTTTTCAAATCTGGTCTGCGGTCTGTCGCCCGGATACGAAAGCGGCGCCTCGCCGCCCGAAATCCTCCGGAACATTTTTGAGCGCGTGAAAACCTCCGTGCACCGCTCAATGTATTCATCATGGTCGCTCACGATTTCAAAGCGCCCGCCCCCGGTTATCACGCGGGCAAGAACGGACGCAAAATCGGCATTCACAATTCTGTGCTTGCGATGGCGGTCTTTGGGCCAGGGATCGGGGAAATTTATGTAAACGCGGTCAAAGGTCGCAAAGGCGAAAAGCCCCACCGCAAGCAAGCCGTCAAGATGGATGTATTTGAGGTTTTGTGCGCCGCTTTTTTCCGCGTTTCTCACGGCTTTGACGAATCTGCCCGCTTTAACCTCAACCCCGACGTGATTAAAATCCGGCATCAGCCGCGCAAGTTCAAGCAGAAACTCGCCGTCGCCACACCCGATGTCCAGAGTTACGGGTTTTGAGTCGCCAAAGAGGGTCTGTTTTGAAATGGGCGGCAGGTGCTCCGAAACATCAAATGCCGCGCTCCGCAGGTTCATAAAACGCTCTCATCAACGGCGATGCAGTGGCTCCCGCCCACGGTCGCCATTTCGCCTATCGCACGCGGCAAAGCCATTTCCACGTTGCCCGCGCGGACTTTTTTGTCAAGTTTCATCGCCTCAAAAAGCCGCGCCCCGTCCATTCCAGAGGGAATCTCAAACGGAAGACCCGCGGACTTAATCAGATCTTCAATCCTCCGGGTTTCACTTTCGGGCAGAAGCCCCATCGCCTGTGATATTCGCGCTTCGGCAACCATTCCAATCGCGACCGCGCCGCCGTGCGGTATTGAGTAACCCGAAAGGTTTTCAACTGCGTGCCCGACCGTGTGTCCGAAATTGAGGATTTTCCTCAAATCCGCCTCCTTTTCGTCCTCTTCCACAACGCGCGCTTTGATTGAACAACCTCTCTCAATTATATGAAGCAGCGCCCGCTCGTTACTGTTGAGAACCGCGTCCATATTTTCTTCAAGAAACGCGAACAGTTCCGGATCTTTGATGACTCCGTATTTTATGACTTCGGCAACCCCTTCAACAATGTGCGCGGGCTCAAGAGTGGAAAGAAGCTCCACGTCCGCATAAACGGCTATTGGCTGATGAAACGCCCCTATGAGGTTTTTTCCGGAGGGGGTGTCAACGCCGGTTTTTCCGCCAACCGAACTGTCCACGCAGGCAACAAGGGTTGTGGGAACCTGAACATAAGGCACGCCTCTGCAATATGTCGCCGCGACAAATCCCGCAATATCCCCCACAACGCCGCCTCCAAGCGCTATGACGGCGCAGTCCCTTCCGAGAAGGGATTTCTGCATCATATCCTCAATGCTCTGTTTTGTTTCCCTTGTTTTGCTGCTTTCCCCCGCCGGAAATTCAAAAATTTCGGCGCGGGAGACGCTCTTTTTCAATTCTGAAATAAGCGCCGGAGCGTGAAGGCGCGCAACATTGGAATCGGTTATAACCGCCCAACAGTCCACGCCGGGTATTTCCGCGAGTTCCGAAGCGATGAGCGTAAAAAGCCCGTCGCCGATTTTAATCTGATACGGGCTGCTTGTCCGGGATTTTACTTGTGATTTTACGGGCGTTTTTCAGCACCTCAAACTTTAAACTGGATAACGGAGAACACCGGCTCTTCCAGTTTGGACGCGCCATCCAAACCGGTGAGCTCAATAAGGAAAAGATAGCCCGCGACCCGCCCCCCGATGCTTCTCACAAGCCGACCGGACGCCTCCGCCGTGCCTCCGGTGGCAAGCAGGTCGTCCACCACGAGAACCTTTTCACCTTTGCCAACCGCATCCTTGTGTATTTCAAGGGAGTCCGTTCCGTATTCAAGATCGTAGGATTCCGCTTGCGTGGAGTGCGGCAGTTTTCCCATTTTTCTTACCAAAACCATGCCCTTGTCCATCTTTGAGCACAGAGCGGATGCGAAAATAAAACCGCGCGATTCTACGGCGACGATTTTGTCAAAATCAACGCCTTCCACCATTTCCAACATTCTGCCAACGGTTTGTGAAAATGCCTCGCCGTCCTGAAGCAAAGGTGTGATGTCGTGAAAGCATATGCCCTCGCGCGGAAAATCAGGCACATCTCGTATGCGGCTCTTGATGTCAATCACAGTTTTTGTATTATAACACGGATGATTGAGTTTTCTCTGAGTCGGTACGGGGGACAAAAAACAGGAGGTTTCGCGGCTGTTTTCGCCGTATTCTTCTGCCTTGCGTTTACCGCCCCGGCGGCATCCGGTGAGCCGCTTCTGGGTTTTGATTTGATGACTCCCTCAAAACACGCTTTTAAGAGAGCGGCCGATATGGGTCTCCAAACGCTTGAAAAAGGCAAAACCAAGAACGCGAGAAAAGAGGTGGTTTTCTCCGGTTCGGCGGCTCAAATTCCGGTCGGCACAGAGGAAACAATAACGAGGCTTTCCTTCTACAAAGACAAAATTGAGGCGGTTACCTTGCTCGGCAACGGCGCGGATGAGAAAGACGCGCTTGCGGTTGAAACGGCGATTAGAGAACGATACGGCGAGCCTGACGCCGAAGAGGAGATTTTTTCTTACAGAGTCAAATCGTGGGACCTCCCGGACTCCAAACTTGTTTTCAGTTATTCGGGCGACACGCTGAAAATCTCGCAGACCCATCTCCAAACCAGAAAGAAAAGGTATGAAAGGGATTTCGCCAGAGAAAAACTCAAAGATAAACGGCATCCCGTGCAAAAGATGCTTGACGGCGATTTTTCAAAGCCGGAATACAAGTGATCTACGACCTGCTTTCAAGAACAAGTTCCGCGATGTCATTCATTATGTTGGTCAGGGAAAAATCTTTCGGCGTGTAAACCTTTCTCACCCCTGACTTCATAAGTCTTTTCGCGTCTTTATCGGGAATAATGCCGCCCATGATGACGGGGATATCGGACATTCCCCTGTTTTTGAGCATCTTCATTATCTTTGGAACCACCGTATTGTGCGAGCCCGAAAGTATGCTCAAGCCTATCAAGTCAACATTTTCCTGCTCCGCCGCGCTCACTATCTGTTCGGGCGTGAGGCGGATTCCCTGATACAAAACCTCCATTCCCATGTCTCTTGCGCGAACGGCTATTTGTTCGGCGCCGTTGGAATGTCCGTCAAGCCCGGGTTTGCCTATGAGAATTTTTGGCGGCCTGCCGAGTTTGTCGCGTATTTTTTTGACGGAAACCCTGACGCGCTTGTCCTCATCGTGTTTTATACCGCGCGATAACTCAACGGACGCTCCCGTGGGAGCCCTGTATTCACCGAACTCTTTTCTCAAAGCGTCCGCCCACTCGCCGGTGGTAACGCCCGCGCGAGCGCACTCTATTGATACGGGCATTATGTTTTTTCCATTGCGCGCCGCAGAGGTAAGTGCGGACAGCGATTTTTTCACTTTCGCGGCTTTCCTTTTCTTTTTGAACGCAGCGAGCCTGTTTATCTGATCTCTAATGAGTGCGGGCGAAGATTTGTGAATTGAGGTTTCGAGCGACTTCGTGAGAGGAGACTCTTCGGTTTCGGTAAAGCAGTTCACACCAACCCGCATAATGTCGCCCGATTCAATGGCGGCAACGCGCAAAGCATTTGAAGCAACAAGACTCTCCTTCATATACCCGATACTCTCAAGCGCGCCGCCCATGTCCGCGATCTTGCCGGCTTCGGCAAGCGCGGCTTTTTTGAGTTCGCGCGATTTGGCGTTAATCACCTTTGAACCGTCAAGGATGTCGGGGTATTCAAGAATGTCGGTCTCAAAAGCGAGAATTTGCTGAAACCGCAGAGACCACTGCTGGTCCCACGGGCGGGGAAGCCCGAGCGCTTCATTCCATGCGGGCAACTGAATGGCGCGGGCGCGGGCGTTTTTTGAAAGCGTAACGTCAAGCATTTGCAGTATGATTCGCGCCACATTGTTTTCGGGCTGGTCTGCGGCAAGCCCCAGAGAGTTGACCTGAACACCGTAGCGAAACCGGCGAAAATTTTCATTTTTGACACCGTATCTGTTTTTGGTCAAATCGTTCCAGATTTCCGTGAACGCGCGAAGCTTGGAAACCTCTTCCACAAAACGGATTCCCGCATTCACAAAAAACGACACCCTGCCGACCACGCCCGGAAAATCTTTTTCCGAAATAGCGCCGCTGTCTCTCACGGCGTCAAGCACGGCAACCGCATTTGATATTGTGTAGGCAATTTCCTGAACGGGAGTCGCTCCGGCTTCCTGCAAGTGGTAACTGCATATGTTGATGGGGTTCCATCTCGGAACGTTGCGATAGCAGTGCACCACCATGTCGGAAGTAAGACGCATTGAGTGCGCGGGCGGGAAAATGTAAGTGCCGCGCGAAAGGTATTCCTTGATTATGTCGTTCTGGGTGGTGCCTTGGAGCAGAGACGAGTCCGTGCCGCGCTTTTCGGCGACCGCTATGTAAAGCGCCAGCAGCCATGCGGCGGTCGCGTTTATCGTCATTGAGGTGTTCATCTTTTCAAGCGGTATGCGGTCAAAAAGGGTTTCCATATCCTCAATGTGGCAAACGGGAACGCCCACCTTGCCGACTTCGCCCTCGGCAAGCGGGCTGTCGCTGTCGTATCCGGTCTGGGTGGGCAAATCAAAGGCGACGCTGAGCCCCGTCTGCCCTTTTTTAAGATTTTTTCTGTAAAGCTCGTTGGACGCCTTCGCCGTTGAATGCCCGGCGTAAGTGCGCATTATCCACGGGCGGTCTTTCGTTTGCGGCGCTTTTCCGTTTGTCCGTTTAGTGCTTGGCGGCATCACTCTTCCCCTTATCGGTAATTGTAAAAGTGCCAAAGGGCAAGTCAAGGAAAACGGGGACAAGTTTTCAGGTTGTGATATAGTGTTTGCCCGTATTAAAGGAAGAAATTAGAAAATGATAATTGTAATGAAGAACTCCGCGACTGCGGGGGAAATCAACAAAGTTATATCCGTTATTGAGGATTTGGGCTACAAAGCGCAACCCATAGAAGGGGTTTTGCGCACGGTCATCGGGGTTGTCGGAGACGACAGAGACAAAACCGCCCACAGGGAAAACCTTGCTCTACTCAGTGGGGTGGAGAAGGTTGTGCCGATTCTCCAACCCTACAAACTTGCGAGCCGCGAAGTAAAGGATATGACTTCCGAAGTAACGGTTGGCAACACAAAAATCGGCGGCACGGAGATCGGCGTAATCGCGGGGCCGTGCTCGGTTGAGAGCGAAAACCAGATTATGGAAATTGCAAAAGCCGTCAAGGCGGCGGGCGCAACGATGCTTCGGGGCGGAGCTTATAAACCGCGCACTTCGCCCTACTCGTTTCAGGGTCTCGGACGGGAAGGGCTTGATCTTATGCTTCAGGCGAAAAAGGAAACGGGGCTTATGCTTGTTACCGAGATAATGGACGTCGGCGACATTGATGAACTTGAGCAATACGCCGATGTGCTTCAGATAGGAGCGAGAAACTCGCAAAACTACTCTCTGCTGAAGGTTGTCGGCAAAACCAGAAAGCCGGTTCTGCTCAAAAGAGGGCTTTCAACCACCATAAACGAGTTCCTCATGTGCGCCGAATACATACTTTCCGAAGGCAACCCCGACGTTATGCTGTGCGAAAGGGGAATACGAACTTTTGAAACGGCGACCAGAAACACATTTGACCTGAACGCCATACCGGTTTTGAAGGAAAAAACCCATCTTCCGGTTATTGCCGACCCAAGCCACGGAACCGGATACTGGAACTACGTTACACCCGTTGCACTGGCGGCGGTTGCCGCAGGAGCGGACGGACTGATGGTGGAAGTCCACAACGAGCCGGAAAAGGCTTTCAGCGACGGCGGGCAGTCTTTAAAACCCGAAAAGTTTGAAGACCTGATGAAAAGAACCGCCATGGTCGCAAAAGCGGTCGGCAGAACGATGAAATCGTCCGCTAACTGACGACAACCTTTCCGCCGTCAAGTTTTATTCGCCCTTCGGCAAAAAGCGCTATTACTTCGGGATAGATGCGGTGCTCCTGAGCGTGTATTTTCTCAGTGAGCGTCTCTTCGGTGTCATCGGGTGCGATTGAAACATCCGCCTGTTTTATCACCGGACCCGTGTCAACGCCTTCATCAACGAAGTGCACCGTGCACCCCGTCCGCCGCGCTCCGGAATCAAGAGCGCGTTTTACCGCCCGCATTCCCGGAAAATCCGGCAGTAAAGACGGATGTATGTTGATTATTCTCCCTTCAAACCGCTTTATAAAATCGGGAGACAGTATCCTCATAAAACCCGCAAGCGCTATCAAATCGGGGCTGTGCTTGTCAAAACGCGAGATTATTTCCGCCTCGAAATCCTCACGGGAGGAAAACCCCGTGCGGTCAACAACCTCAATCGGCAAACCGGCGGCGCGCGCGCGCTCAATGGCGCGGGCGTGTGGATTGTCGCACACAACGGGAGCGATGCGCAACCCCGCGATTTTGGCGTCCATAATTGCCTGGAGATTGCCGCCGCTGCCAGAAACAAAAACAGATATTTTGCAGACGGCTGACATGGGAAATGTTGTCAGTATATGGAAAGAACCAAGGCGGCAACCTACTTTCCCACCCCCGCAGGGGGCAGTATCATCGGCCCAAAAGAACTTAACTTCCGGGTTCGGAATGGAGCCGGGTGTTTCCTCTCTGGTATAGCCACCCAGATTCAAGCCTCAATTTATCACGGGGATGAAAAACTGTCAATCCGCATAGAGGCGGATTTGCGATTTTCTGCTGCTTCTCTTCAGTTTGGCAAGCGATTCAACCTCTATCTGCCTGACTCTTTCCTTTGTAATTCCAATCTGCCGCCCTATTTCCTCAAGGGTGTGCTCCTTCTTTTCTTCACCGATACCGAAGCGCATGCAAATCACCTTCTGTTCATTTGGTTTGAGCACCTTAAGCGCCTTGTGAACAATCTCCCGAAACTCTTCTTTCTCAAAAATCTCAGACGAACAACTGTCCGGACTTTCGTCCTCCACAAAATCCATTATCGTGCTACTGTAATCCTCGTTTCCAACCGTGACATCAAGCGAGAGAGTGCCGTTTGCAAGACGCATCGTTTTTGAAACCTCGCCGGGAGTCTGCTCAAGTTTGCGTGCTATGTCGTCAATAGATGGCGACTTCCTCATTTTTTGAGACAAAGCCCTCTTTGTTTTGTATATCTTGCTGACATTTTCCACCACATTGACGGGAATCTTTATCACCCTTGACTGCTCGGCAATGGCGCGCGTTACCGCCTGCATTATCCACCAACTCGCGTGAGTGGAAAACTTGTTGCCCCTGCGGTATTCAAACACGTCAACTGAATGCCTGAGCCCAATGTTGCCCTCCTGGACCAGGTCAAGAAGCGGCAACCCCCTGTTTTTGTATTTGTTCGCTATGCTCACGACAAGACGCAGGTTTGCTTCAACAAGCTTTTTTCTGTTCTCTGAAACATCATTGCATGAGGTGCGCAGTGCGGACAGAGAAGCGGCAACCTCGTCTTCTTTCTGCGGAACATACCGCTTGCGGAGTTTTGCCAGAATTTTCTCACACTCGTCTTTGCGTTTGCGCGAGCGTGTGGATTTATACAGCGCGGATTTCTCATCAATTTCGGAAAGAACGTCCGCCACCGCCTGCTCAACAGCGTCAAGGCGGCGCTTGAACAAAAGGTTGTTCTGGCGGTTCATATCCTTGATGATTTCCATTTTTTTCTTCATATTGCGTGATTTCCTACGCGAGAACGCCCTGAGTTTCTCGCCGGATTGTTTCATTTTGCCAATTTTTTTCCCAATCTCCACGCCTTGCTCAATATATCCGGCAAGCGTGACAAACATTGTTTTGTAACGGTTCTTCTCCACCTCTTTTTTGCCGGGCACGGCGAGGTCGGCCTTTTCATCGGAGCAAAATTCGTGCTTCATAAAATTGCAACTCAGAATCGCCTGTGCGACCCTTTCTTTGGATTTTTCAAGGTCTTTGGCAACCCTGATTTCCTGCTCTCTTGTCAGGAGGGGATGCATACAGATATCCTGCAGATAGGTCCGCATCGGGTCTTTCTCCGCTGACCCTCTGACATCGGGCACGGTCTCCGATGTTTCCTCCCCGTAAAACTCTTCCTCTTCACGTGTCGTGTCTTTTACTTTGGACTCTATGATAAATCCCCCCGTGTAAGTTTTTTCCGCTCATCAAGCAAATCCCTGTAACGTTTCATAAGCTCGCCGCCACGGGCATCATCATGAGAGTCGGTCTCAAGAACCCGCAAACTTTCGCGCACGGATTTGAGTTCCCTGCCTATTGCGTCCAGTTTGAGTTTTACAAAACACTTTTCAACCTCGCGCCTAACATTGCTTTCGTCCATAAAGTCAATCTCTTCAAGTGTGAAATACGCGCGGGAAAGCAGTCCGCCCGCCGCCCCCTCGGAAGCATGCTCCGAGCCTGCAATACCGGAAGCACGGATTGAAGATATGATGTCTCTCACTTCGCCCCGGGGAATGTATTTCATAATCTCTTCGGCGCACAGAAATTCAGCCATTTCGGGAAACTTGAGCGCAATCTTCAGCAACATCATCTCCGCCGAACCAACCTCCGGGACCGATGGCGCGGCCGGCAAATCACGAACCGGAGTGCGCGGCTTGCCGGCGGACGAAGCCAGTGAATAGAGGTCGGCTTCCCTGAAGCCGAATCTGCATGAAACCTCTCTCACATAGGGACCCACTTCTGTGCTGTCTCCGAGAATTGGAACAATCGCCATAAGTTTTTTCGCCGCCGCTGACTGTGAAATCCGTTTTTCCGCAAGCACCGCCGCTATGTCTTCCATAAGAACCTCGGTAAGCGGAAGGGCGCTGTCAAGAACCGCACACAGAGCATCCGTGCCATTGTTCCTCACAAACCCGTCCGGATCAAGCCCTTCGGGAACCCGCGCCACACGCGGAACAACACCGCTCGCCATAAAAACCTCTCCCGCGGAAAAAGAGGCGTCCATTCCGGCGCGGTCACCGTCATACAAAATCACAATGTCGTCCGCGTAGCCTTTAAGAATGCCCACCTGCTCTCTTGTGAGAGATGTGCCGAGAGACGCCGCAACGTTTTTAACGCCGCCCGCGTAAACTGACAAAAGATCGGTGTATCCCTCAACCAGCACGGCAACGCCCTGTTTTCTAATCTCCTGCCTTGTTTTGTTCAGTCCGTAAAGAGAGCGTCTTTTTTTGTAAACCGGCGACTCCGCGGAATTCAGATACTTCGGCGCGCGCACGTTTTCGTCAATTATCCTGCCGCCGAAACCGATAACTTTGGAATCCGGGCTGAATATCGGAAACATAATGCGGGCGCGAAACTTGCAGTAAAGGTCGGACGAGCCCTCTTTGGAATCCACGAGTCCCAGTTCCTTCGCGCGGCGAAGCGGCAAGCCGAGTTTTGATAGAAACTCCGGAACAGCGGAGCCCGAAGCCGGAGCATAGCCGATTGAAAACTGCTCAATGATTTCGGAATTAATTCCCCTCCGCCGGAGATAGGAAAGCGCCTTTTTGGACTCTTCGGTTCCGTTTCGAAGGGATTTGTGGAAGAAATCGCAGACCGACCTGTTAATCGTGAAAAATTCGTCGTTGGAGGTTTTGCGCCCCGCGAAACGCTCTACACTGACACCCGCCTTGTCCGCGACTTCGTGAAGAGCCTCTTTAAAGTCGCACCCCTTGACGCGCTGGAGAAACGCGAAAACATCTCCGCCCGCCCTGCAACTGAAGCAGTAGAACATCCTCTTTTCATCACTTACGTGAAGGGACGGATTTTTGTCATCATGGAAAGGGCATAGCCCCGTATGGGACCTGCCCGCCTTTCTCAGGGACACATAGTTGCTTACGACATCAACTATGCTAACCCTGCTCTTCAGTTCCTCTGTAGAAACTTCCGCCATTTTTCCGCAAAACGGGGAACAAATCCCCTGTTAGCACTCAAAACCCCGCGCCGCATGATAAGCAACCCGCTCATCATCGTGACTTCTTCACACGTTTTATAGCAGCCAAAACCTTTTTTTTCCTTTTCTGACTGGGTTTTTCGTAGAACTGCCGCCTGCGAATCTCCGAAACAACACCCGCTCTTTCAACCTGTTTTTTGAAACGCTTGAGAGCGCTGTCTATGCTCTCGCTGGAACCTACAATTATGCCGGGCATAAGCTTTTAGCCCTCTGCATACTGTTTGGCGAAAAAATCATTACGTTCCAATGGTAAGGAAAAAGCCCTCAATGTCAATGGATTTTTAATTATTCCGGTTTGCCCCCGTTAAAAACTTTCCCGAACATTTCCCGCTTTTTGCGAACCTCTTCATTTTCATTTTCGGGCTCGTTCGGACTGTCGGAGTCATCACTTTCCTTTCTCTGCTCCTCAAGCCGGACGCTCCACGGGTCCCTGACGTCTCTGATTTTGCGTATTAATCCCAACAGTTTTTCCCTTCCGCTCTGCGTTGCGTGAGGTTGTTTAGCCCCCCGCAAGCATATAGATTTAGCGCCAAATGGCAAAACTTATCGCGGATGTCATAGAAAACTATCTAGACATCCTTTCAAACACAATACCCCGCATGGTTTCAGGAGCGAACGCCGAGGCGCGCTTCGGCATTTACTGCGCGGCGGTGGTGATTTACCCCCTTGCGCTTTTGGTTCTTTTAGTCCTCGTAACGGTTGCGGTGAGCGCCGTTTTCATTGTTCATCCTCTAATCGCCGGGAGTGGCAAAACTCCCTCTCCATGAGCAAAACCAACCTGACTCCCCGCCATGTTGCCATCATAATGGACGGCAACGGAAGGTGGGCGCGCAGCCGTGGAATGCGCAGAATAGCCGGACATCTTGCCGGAATGAAATCGGTTCGGGCAATTGTTGAAGCGGCCGGCGAAATGGGCGTTACGCATTTGAGTCTTTACGCATTTTCGCTCCAAAACTGGGGGCGCCCGAAGGACGAAGTGCGGGGGCTTATGGAGTTGCTCGCACAGTATCTTGAAAAAGAAACCGCCACACTTGTAAAAAACGGCATACGGCTCAACCCCATCGGGCGGCTTGACCGCCTTCCCGCGGGCACGCGCGCCGCGCTTGAAGAAACGGTCAAAAAAACGCGGGGCGGAAAAAAACTCACTCTAACGCTGGCGATTAGTTACGGAGCGCGCGAGGAGATTGTGGAAGCGATGAAAAAAATCGCCGCGGCGGGAACAAAACCCGAACGCATAACAAAGAAAACCGTTGAGGCGAACCTGCACACCGCCGGGCTTCCCGAACCCGACCTGCTCATACGAACGGGCGGGGAGATGCGGCTGTCAAACTTTTTTCTGTGGCAGTCCGCCTACACCGAAATCTATGTTGCCAAAACCCTTTGGCCGGATTTCAGAAGACGGCATCTGAAAAAAGCTGTTGAAACCTACATGAGCCGCGAAAGGCGTTTCGGGCTCACAAAACCCTCAGGCGGCGAACACAAAAAGAGGCGCGAAAGTTGAAAAAAATCTCCATTCTCGGCTCAACGGGCTCAATAGGCAGGCAGGCGCTTGAAGTAATTGAGTGCTTCCCCGACCGCTTTGAGGTGTGCTCCCTGTGCGCGGGCTCAAACATCGCTTTGCTCAAAGAGCAGATTGAAAAATTTTCCCCGTCCGCCGTGTGCGTGAGCGATGAGGAAAAAGCGCGCGAACTGGAAAAAACCGCGCGCGGCAAAACAGACATCGTCTTCGGCAAAAAGGGGCTTTGCGAACTCGCGGCGGACGAGTCCGAAACGGTGATTTCCGCGATAGTGGGGGTCGCGGGGCTTGAGCCGACCCTTGCCGCCGTGCGAAAAGGCAAGCGGATAGCACTCGCCAACAAAGAAATTATCGCGGCGGCGGGGAAGATTGTGATGGACGAGGTGCGCGCGAGCGGAGCGGAAATTGTTCCGGTTGACAGCGAGCACAGCGCGGTGTTTCAGTCAATACGCGCAGGCGGAAAGGTGAGGCGGCTCATAATAACCGCTTCGGGCGGACCCTTCCGCAACGCTCCGCAAGACACGCTTGAAAAGGTCGCGCCCGCGCAAGCGCTTGCCCATCCCACATGGGATATGGGAGACAAAATCACGATAGATTCGGCGACAATGATGAACAAGGCGTTTGAGGTGATTGAGGCGCGGTGGCTTTTTGATGTTCCGCCTGAAAAAATCGGGGTCTGGATTCATCCGCAGAGCATCGTCCACTCAATAGTGGAGTTTGAGGACGGCTCGGCGGTGTGCCAGATGAGCGAGCCCGATATGCGCGTGCCGATAGCGTTCGCGCTGTCATACCCCGAACGCCTCGCGCTTCAAACTGAAAGATTAAATCCCGCGCGGCTTTCGCAGACCTCTTTCGAAGAGGCGGACATGCGGAAAATCATCCCGCTCGCGCTCGCCTTAAGGGCGCTTGACGAAGAAGGAACAATGCCTGCGGTAATGAATGCCGCGAACGAGGAAGCGGTGAAATTTTTTCTGGACAACCGTATAAAATTCACCGATATAGTTAAGATTGTGGAAACCGTCATGGACGGCCATAATACCTCACCCGCCGAAACGGTGGAGCAGGTTCTGCAAGCGGACGCGCGTGCGCGCGAGGAAGCCGGACGCGCCGCCGAAATGAATGAAAAATGAATTCCCTAACGGCTTTTCTTCTGCTCATAGCTCTGCTCGTATTCGTCCACGAGCTGGGGCATTTTCTGGTTGCTAAATGGTGCGGAGTCCGGGTTGAGCAATTTTCTCTCGGCTTCGGGCCCGCCATTTTGAGTTTCACTCGCGGCGAGACCACATACAAAATCTGCCTCCTACCGCTCGGCGGCTATGTGAAAATGACCGGAGAATCGGACGAGGGGGGCGCGTTTGTGGAAAATGTCCCCGGCGGAGCGGAAACGCCGTTTGAAAAAGGCGACATGATTCTCTCAATTGACGGCGCAGACATTGCGCCGGGGGTGCGCTGGAAAGAAATAATGAATTCTCTGCGCGGCAAGGATGCGCCGGGCGAAACCGTTGTCAGAAGAAACGACTCCGAGATGCTCATCAAAGCCTCCGGCGAGGATTTTGAGCGCATTGAGGCATACTCCGGGGGCGAATACCCCCGCTCTTTTTCCAAGAAAAGCGTCTCGC
Organism: Candidatus Mycalebacterium sp.; assembly: GCF_977828045.1. NCBI lineage: Bacteria > Pseudomonadati > Thermodesulfobacteriota > Candidatus Dadabacteria > Candidatus Nemesobacterales > Candidatus Mycalebacteriaceae > Candidatus Mycalebacterium > Candidatus Mycalebacterium sp. The sequence continues at coordinate 44,331 of NZ_CDWCUL010000006.1, forward strand.
GCAGAATGGCGATTGTAACGGCGGGGCCTCTGATGAATTTCCTGTTGCCGTTTGTTCTCATACCCCTGGCTTTTCTTGCGGGGGTGTATGTTCCGGCTTACACGGAATCCGAACCCGTTGTGGCACGGATTGTGGACGGCGCGGACAAAGCGGTTCGCAAGGGCGACAGGATAGTTTCGGTGAACGGCGGAACGGTGAAAAAATGGAGAGATGTGTCTTCGGCGCTGAGCGGCGCGGATGGCGTTGTGCGCGTTGAAATTGAGAGGGGAGGCGCGATTTTTCCGCTTGAAGTCAGCGCGCGCGGCATAGCCCCCGAACTTATCGCCGAAGAGCGCAAGGCGGTGGTCGGCGGTGTGGCGGAGGGTTCGCCCGCCCGCAGTGCGGGCATAAAAACCGGCGACAAAATAGTGTCAATCAACGGGCGGAAAATCAGCGGCTGGGACCACATGGCGCGCGTCATAAGGGAAAGCGCGGGACGCGAAATTGATTTGACGCTTAAAAGAAACGGCAAAACTGTAAAAACATCCGTAGTCCCCATAACGATGCCCGGCAGTAAGCACGTGGCGATAGGCATAATCCTCAAAAGAGAGGAAACCTTGAAAAAGTTCGGGGTCGTTGAGTCCGCGACCGGCGGAATAAAAAGGGCGGCGGAAATAACCGTTCAGGTGGTTTCGGCTTTTTTCCTCCTGCTCTTTTCGCTCATCGGAGGCGAGATGTCTCTGGGACAGATAGGCAAAACGGTTGCGGGACCGCTTTTCATAGCAAAAATGTCCGGCGCGATGGCGGAGCAGGGAATCGCGAGTTTACTGATGTTCGCATCTTTTATAAGCGTGAACCTCGCGGTGATAAACCTTCTGCCAATCCCCGTGCTTGACGGCGGGCATATGGTCTATCTGACCATAGAGGCGGTAAGAAAAAAACCGCTCTCCCGCGCCACCCTTGAAACGGCACAGAGAATAGGATTTTCTTTCCTCATAGTTATAATGCTGGTTGCCACCTACAACGACTTTACAAACCTGTGGGGCGACATCGCCGGGTGGCTGAAAAGTTTGACCGGCACGGTGGGAGGAAACTGAAATGTCCGACAAAGAGGAAATCCTCAAAGCAAATGACGACTTCTACTCGGCTCTCGCCACAAGAGACCTGAAAGCGATGGAAAAGGTGTGGCAAACCGATGAAAAGGCGGGTTGCGTCCACCCCGGCTGGACGATAATGCGGAACTGGGAAACCATAATGCAGAGTTGGGAAAGCATCTTTGATCCTCATGACCAGGCGGACATCAAACTATCTCACGTTTCGCTTGAAATAAGCAGCGATATGGCATGGGTAACCTGCGTACAGGAAATGACCTACATAAAAAGGGAGCCGGTAACCTTCAACATCTCACAGTCAACAAACATCTTCAAAAAAAACGCGGGTCGCTGGGTGATGCTGATTCACCACGCTTCGCCCATAATCGTAAGCGGTTACCGCCCGCAGGTGTCAAGCATTCAGTAATGTCTTTTCAACCCAAAAAGCGTTTATTCGTGATATAGTTTCAAGCACGCACCCGGAGGGGCGAAAAATGAGCGAACAGGAAACCTATATTTATGAGCCTTTTGCCGAGACCGAAGAATACAAAAAGGTCAACGGCGAAATAATCACCGAGTGGGTCGATCTGATGATTGACCGCGGCACTGAGCGTGTTGACAAGATAGTTGACATCGCGACCGGAGTCGGCACGATGGTGCAGTTGTTTGTGTCAAAACTTCCCGAACAGTTCAAATATTCTGAAATCGTGTGTCTTGACCAGTCCGCCGAAGCGCTCAAAAGAGCGGCGGAAAAACTTGGAAATATCGTCCCCGCGATGAGTTTCATCAACGCGAAGGTTCAGGACGCGGAATTGGAGAAACAGTCCATTGACGTTGTCATCTGGGGCAACGGCATACACTACCTCACGCAAGAGGAACAGATAGAGAGCCTGATAAACATAAGAAAGGGAATGAAGGAAGGCGGCTGGCTTTTCTTCAACACGGCCTTCTATGAGGGTTCCAGACCGCAGGACACCCTCTCGTTCTACCGGACGCAGGTTAAAAAGGCGGTTCAAAGCCTGCGGGCGCGCGGCATACAAAGGGAAAAAGAGCACAAAAGAGCCGAAGCCGCGAGTTTCCACCCCAGAGGCCATTACGAAGATCTTGTCTCGTCCGCGGGTTTTAAATTCGTAGAGGCAAAAGAATACGCCGCAAGTTTGAGCAAAGAGGCATGGGAATACATCAGTTCTTTCCAGCAATACGCCTCGGGCGCGCTCGGCGGCTATCCGGTTGAAGAAGCATCCATCGCCATGAGAAACGCCGTGGAACCGGCGATAATGGAGCACGGCCGCAAGGAAAACGGCACGTTTGTCGTAACAAGAAACTGGCTGTCGGTCTGCGCGAGCGCTTAAGAGTTCGTCCGTAACCGGACCGTCGCCCCGGCGACAAGCAGATACGCTTCATCACATAAAGACACAATGCGTCTGTTAAACGCGGCAAGTTCGTTTGCGTAGGCGCGGGTCTGTTTTTCCGGCGGAATAACGCCCATTCCCGTCTCGTTGGTTACCGCGATGACAAGTCCCCGGAAGTTCTCAAACTGTTCGCAAAATTTCTCCTTCTCACGTCGCGATTGCTCTTCTCCGGTTTGCGAAAGATTGGCAAGCCAGACGGTCAGACAGTCAACAACGGCGAGGCAACGCGGGTCGCTCGCGAACCGCTCAAGCGCGCCGCCGGGAGAAAGCGGTTCCTCCACGGTTTTGAACCTCTCGCCGCGCTCAAGTTGATGCAGCCGTATTTTCTCCCTCATCTCATCGTCAAACGGGATCGCGGTCGCGATGAAAACGCGCTCGGGAAACTCCGCACTCTGCTCGGCTATTTCAAGGGCGCGGAGACTTTTCCCGCTTCCAACCCCGCCCGTGAGCACTATCTTTTTTCCCATTTTTCAATCTCCGAATCCACAATCTTTTTTGACGGGAAAAAGTCCTCTTCGCCAAACATCTCAATCGTCAAAACCCCTTCATATCCGCTTGACAGAAGTTCGCCCGTAACACCGGACACAAAATCCGGCGGCGCATCCTGAAAACCCAGATGCCTGCCCGAATCGGGGTCGTGCATATAGAAATGAACAATCCCCGTTTTGTCGCCGGACGCGAGGTATATCTCCTTCCAGTCATCACCCGCCTTGTGCGCGTGCGCGATGTCAAGGCAGAGCCGCGCGGGCGAACACTCAAAAACCGGTTCAAGCCGGTTGAAGGGATATGACGCGAGATTTTCAACAAAAAGGTTTCCGCCACACGCGGCGAAAATCTTGGACGCGGCGGCGCAGGCGGCGTCAGTCCAACCGGTTTCCGCAGTTTCCCCTCCGGGAAGGTGTAAAACATACCCATAGGGGCTCAAAGGCGCGGTCAAATCCGCTATCTGTGCGGCGCGGCGAAGCGAAAAACTTCTGAAATTCCGGTCTTTTGAGCAAACATCAATATCAAGCGGAAGGTGAACCGTGTATGAAAAACCGCCGCTTCGGGAAATCTCTCCGAGGCGGTCAATTTCCCCGGCCGAAGGCAGAGAGTCATCACATGCACCTTCAAATATCAGCAGTTCTATGTCGTCAACAAGACCGGCGAGTTTTTCAACATTTGACACAATGTCCGCCGGATATACATACGAGGTGCATCCGAGCTTCAAAGCATCTTACCCGCGACCATAAAACCAAAGACCTCACATATTTCAATCACCGCTCCGTGAACATCTCCGTTCGGTTCGCCGAATGCGGTTTTGAAAAACCTTGTGAGAAAAAACGCCGCCGCGAACACCACAAGTGCGATGCCAATTCCCCCGAATCCGCAGAGAACAAATGCAATGGCAAAGGCGACAATTGCGGCTCTGAAAGCAATTTCCGAGTCTCCGCTGAAGTTGAATCTGCGGGCGAGCCCCCTTGAGTCCGACCATTCACCGTTCGACATATACGACACAATCACCGGTCCGAAACGCGAAATGGCGGGAATCGCCACAAGCGCGGCGGTGAAAGAGTCGGGCGAAACCGAGCCGAGCGCAAGAATTTTCGCGGCAATAACAAAAGCAACCGCCGAGACGCCGAAACTCCCGAGTCTTTTGTCTTTCATCACCGCAAGCGCCCTGTCCCTGTCACCAAAGTAGTGAAGAGCGTCAAAACAGTCTCCCACGCCGTCAAGATGCAAACCCCGGGTTACAACCGCGAGCCCGGCTACCGCGATAGCCGCGAGAACAAAGGACGACTCCACAAAAACAGACAGAACAATCACAGCCGTCGCACTGACCGCTCCGGCGACAACCCCCGCAACCGGAAAAAATGGCAAAGCCGCGGCGGCCTTTTCCTTCGTTAAATCACATGAAGAACCCCACGGATTGAATATGGTGAGAAAGCGAACGGCGGTCTTAACCCCGCCAAAGTTGTAACCCTTCATGGCAGGAAGGATAACAAAAAGAAGTTTGGATTGCGAAAGACCCTAATGAGACGCGCCGCTGACTTTTCCTTTCTCAAAAGTCGCCATGCGGTTAAAAAGATCCAGCGCCGCCTCAATAACGGAAATCATTATGAGCCCGCCCGTGCCTTCGCCGAGGCACATTCCAAAATCCATGGGAGCTTTCACTCCGAGCGCCTTGAGAACTCCGGCGTGCCCTTTCTCCGCGCTTTTGTGCGAAAAAAACAGATAGTCCGCGACTGCGGGCGCGATTGTGCGCGCAAGCACCGTTCCGGCGGTTGCCACAAAGCCGTCAACAACAACGGGAATCCGGCGCGCGGCAAGCCCGATAGTCATTCCCGCTATCGCGCCGATTTCGTATCCGCCCACTTTGCGCAGTATGTCAATCGGGTCCTTCGCACGCGAAGGAAAATGTTTTTTCAGCGCCGCAGACACAACGGCGGTTTTCTTCTTTAATCCGGCAGAATCAACCCCTGTTCCGGAACCGACAATATCTGTGGGCGAAAGCCCTAAACAGGCGCACATAACCGCAGACGCCGAAGTGGTGTTCGCTATGCCCATGTCGCCCGGCACGGCAAGCGAGTATCCTTTTTCCGCGAGTTCAAATGCAGTCCCAATCCCCGCTTCAACGCTCATCACGGCTTGTGCGCGCGTCATCGCCGCGCCGCGCGCGAAGTTTCGCGTTCCCTTTGAAACTTTTTTTGAAATAACCCCGCTGCGGACGGGGAAATCAAAATCCACCCCGACATCAACCGCGAAAACATCCGCGCCGACCCTGCGGGCGAGAACGTTCACCGCCGCACCGCCGTCAAGAAAGTTTTGAACCATTTGCCGCGTAACCTCTTTGGGAAATGCGCTCACGCCCTCGGCGGCGACTCCGTGGTCCGCGGCAAAAACCACAACCGCCTTTTTGCCGACCCCCGGACGGGGTTTGCTCGAAATTGCCGCCATTCTCGCGGCGATGTCTTCAAGAATTCCGAGACTGCCGGGCGGCTTGATTAGCGAATCGCATCTCGCGAGCGCCTTGTCATAAATGGCACGGTCGGGAGGAGATATTGTGGAAACTGCCTTTTCAAGCAGACCCATCTATCAAAATCCGGCGCCGAAGCGGTTAAGTGCGTTTGGCGTGCGATTCCGTAACAACAAAAAGATTTTTACCGTGGCGAACACAATTGCGGTTGCCACAAACACCTGCGGCACAATGGTTTCATAAGTTGGATAGATGCCCAGTGTGCTCAAACGCGGCACAAAACTCGCGACCGTTTCCGATATAATTCCAACTTCCTGCAACTCGTGAATTCCCTTGCCGACAAGTATAAAACTCAATCCGTAGAGGACAAGGCCCGTGATTGAAAACATGTATTTAACGGGCAGACGCACGGAAAGTTTGAATATCGCAATCGACAAAACCGCGACCGACACAACACCTACGATGAGCCCCCACATCACAAAATTTTTGAACACTTCGGCTTGAAAAAGAAGCGCCTGATAGAAAAGCACGGTTTCAAGCGCCTCGCGGTAAACGGCGAGAAAGGAAACGCCCGTTATCGCCATCATGTTTTTCGCGCCCATCGCCTCTCTGATTTTGGAGTCTATGTATTGCTTCCACTTCTCAACTTCAATTTTTGATATGAGCCAGTAACTGACATAAAACAGCACCAGCGCGGCAAGCAAAGAGGTTACGCCTTCTATAATTTCCGCCTGCGCACCTGAAATTCTTATCACGGTAACGCTCGCCCACCACGTTAACAGACCGGCGGCGATCGCCGCAATCCAGCCAAAATGCACAAACCTGACCGAATTCCGCGCGCCCATCGCGTATAGAGCGGAAATCATCGCGGCTATAATGAAGACGGCTTCAAGCGATTCCCTGACTATGATTGAAAAAGAACTGATAAAGGCGACCGTTCCCGATGTGGTCATGGCGGGGGTTACCGAATCGGCAAACGCCGCAGCCGGCAATGCCGTAAAAGCAAACACAAGCAAACATTGAAACCGCTTCTTAGACATCTCTCATCCTCCGTGTTTGGTGTAACAGCGGCAAAGTCTATATTAAAGACCTAAAATGTAAAGAATAAAAACCGGCGCTTGAGTTTTTTGCAAAAAGAAACCGCTATATTTATGTTTAACCGCTATGAAACAGTTTTCGCAAAGCACAAAAGCGGGGGGAAAAAAGTTCTTCGGAAATTTTTCTCCCGTGTCCGCCGGGCAATGGAAACGCGCGATAGAGAAAGACCTCAACGGCGCGGACTATGAGAAAAAACTTGTCTGGAAGCCCGGAGACGAAATGTCCGTCAATCCGTTCTACTCCGCCGGGCAGACAAAAAATCTAAAACTTTTCCCCGCTCCGGCGCCGGGCAATTTCCCCTTCACGCGCGAACTGTCCAAATGGAAAATATGTGAGGACGTCCCTCCCCTTTCCACGCCGCGCGCCGCCGCAATGGCGGCCAAGGGAGTGGACGGCGGAGCGGACTGGGTTTTATTCAGAAATCTGAAAATCCGAACCGCGAAAGACTTCGCGAAACTTCTCTCTAAAACGGATCTCGCGAAAACGGGGGTCTGTTTCGCTCCCGCGCGCGGTTCGGTCAGGCAGGCCGAACTGTTTGAAAAGTCCGTATCGGGCAAAAAGTCCGCTGACCTCGCGGGGTTTTTCCTTTGCGACCCCATCGGGTCGGGCGAAAAAGACGAAACGGAACGGCTCGCGAAACTCATCAAACGGTTTGACAAACGCACAAATGGCTACGGTTGCGTGGGAGTGAACGGCGCGGAGTTTCACAACTCCGGCGCGACCGCCGCCCAGGAAGCGGCGTTTGCCCTCGCGCTCGGCGCGGAATATCTGGTCGCGCTCGGCAAACACGGCGTACCTGCCCGGGTTGCCTCACAATCCATGGTTTTTCATTTCGCCGTGGGCTCGGTTTTCTTTATGGAGATAGCGAAACTCCGCGCCGCGCGCGCGGTTTGGGCACACATCGTTGAGCGTTTTGACCCTCGCGCGAACGGGCGAATGAGAATTCACGCTTCGGTGTCCGCGCTCAATAAATCCATTTGCGACCCGGAGGTGAACATACTGCGGGCGACCGGCGAAGCAATGGCGGCGATTGTGGGCGGATGCAATTCGCTTTCAATACCCGCTTTTGACGGCAGATACCGCAATGCGGAGAAGTCCCAAGCGGTGGCGCGCAACACCCAGCTCATACTTAAAGAGGAGTGCGGGCTGCACAGGGTCGCCGACCCGGGCGCGGGCTCGTATTATATTGACGCGCTGACGGACAAACTCGCGGACGCGGTTTTGAGGTTATTTCTTGAGATTGAGAAGCGCGGCGGATTTGCCAAATGCCTTGCGGACGGCTTTATAAAACAACGGCTCTCAGATAGCGCGAAAGAAAGGGCGCGGAAAATCGCGGAGGGAAAAGAATCTCTTATCGGCGTGAACAGATACCCCATTGAGAACGAGCGCGTGGCGGACAGGATAAAGGTCAAACCCGGCGGCGCGGGCGGGGAGTTTGAGATTTTGAGAGCCGAAACCGAGCGGGGTTCGCGCGGGAGAGGGGCGAAGTTTCCGTCCGTTTTTCTGGTTCAGACCGGAGACCCCGCAATGCGCAGCGCGAGGACGGTTTTCTCAACCAACTTCTTCGCGGCGGCGGGTTTTGAAATCACCGATGGCGGAGTGTTCTCCTCGCCCCGGAGCGCGGCGGCGGCGGCGGTGAAAAGCCGCGCCGATGTTTTTGTTGTCTGCTCGGAGGACAGCGCCTACGCGGATTTTGTTCCACCGTTTGCGCGCGCGCTTAAAAGGAAAATGAAAAACGCCTTTGTTACAGTCGCGGGAAACCTCGCGGAAAATGACAGACGGGCGTGTGAAAAAGCGGGAGTGGACGAATTCATACATATTCGCTCAAACATTCTTGAGACCTTGAAAAAAACGCAGAAAGCCATCGGAATCGGCGGGGCGGAAAAGTGATGAAACGCCCGGATTTCTCATCAATCAAACTGCGCAATTCCAAAGGGCTTTCAAAAAAAGCCGCTAACGGAGAAAACTGGGAAACGCCTGAAGGCATAGCGGTCAAAAGCATTTTTACTGAAAAAGACTCGTCCCGCCTGTCCCACACAAACGGGGCCGCCGCAGGCGCGCCGCCATTTTTGAGGGGTCCCTATTCCACTATGTACGCCTCACGCCCGTGGACGGTGAGGCAATACGCGGGATTTTCAACGGCGGAGGAATCAAACAGATTTTACAGAAAAAACCTCGCGGCGGGGCAGAAGGGGCTTTCCGTCGCGTTTGATTTGCCAACCCACCGGGGATACGACTCGGACCACGAAAGGGTTGTCGGAGACGTGGGCAAAGCCGGAGTCGCGGTGGATTCGGTGCTTGATATGAAAAAACTTTTTGACGGCATACCGCTTGATGAAATATCGGTCTCAATGACGATGAACGGCGCGGTTTTGCCCGTTATGGCATTCTACATTGTGGCGGCGCGGGAACAGGGAGCGGACGAGAGCAAACTCAGCGGCACCATTCAAAACGACATTCTCAAAGAGTTTATGGTTAGAAACACCTATATCTACCCGCCGGAATTCTCAATGAAAATCATCGCGGACATCTTCAAATACACCTCTAAAAACATGCCCAGATTCAACTCAATAAGCGTGAGCGGCTACCACATGCAGGAAGCGGGCGCGACCGCCGATATTGAACTCGCCTACACTCTCGCCGACGGTGTTGACTACGTGCGCGCGGGCATCAAAGCCGGGTTGAGTGTTGACGACTTCGCGCCGCGAATTTCGTTTTTCTGGGGAATCGGAATGAATCACTTTATGGAGATAGCAAAGATGAGAGCCGGGCGGATGCTCTGGGCGAAACTTATGAGCGGCTTCAAGCCCGAAAACCCTAAATCGCTCGCGCTCAGAACTCACTGCCAGACTTCCGGATGGAGTTTGACCGAGCAGTTTCCCTACAACAATATCGTTCGCACCTGCACCGAAGCAATCGCGGCGGTAATGGGCGGAACACAGTCGCTCCATACAAATGCGCTTGACGAGGCAATCGCGCTACCGACCGATTTTTCCGCGAGAATCGCGCGCAACACCCAGCTTTACATACAGGAGGAAACCGAAGTGTGCAGGGCGATAGACCCGTGGGGCGGCTCGTTCTATATTGAGTGGCTAACGGACGCCATTGCGCGCAAGGCGTGGAGTTTGATTGAAGAAGTTGAGAAACTCGGCGGAATGGCGGCGGCGATTGAAACGGGCATTCCGAAGATGAGAATAGAGGAAGCCGCCGCGAAAAAACAGGCGAGAATAGATTCGCGGCGTGAAACCATCGTGGGCGTGAACAAGTTCGCGCAAAACGATAGCGACCAGATTGAACTGCTTGAAATTAACAACACGCAAGTCCGCCGTTCACAGATAAGAAGCATTGAGAAGGTCAAAAAGGAGCGAAACTCAAAAGCCGTCCAAGCCGCGCTTGAAAAAATCACAAAATGCGCAAAAACAGGGCGCGGAAACCTGCTCTCGCTCGCGGTTGAGGCGGCTGAACTGAGAGCCACCCTCGGAGAGATTTCAGATGCGTGCGAAAAAGTCTGCGGGCGTTACAAACCCGTTACGCGCACAATTTCAGGCGTTTATTCATCTGAAATCACGGCGGATAACGACTCTTTCGCGCACGCGCGCGAACTCACCGGGGAGTTTGAGAAAATTGAAGGACGGCGCCCAAGAATTCTTATCGCGAAAACCGGACAGGACGGGCACGACAGGGGCGCGAAGGTGATCGCGACAAGTTTTTCAGATATGGGGTTTGAGGTCGGCATAGGTCCCCTTTTCAGCACTCCGGAAGAGGTCGCGATGCAGGCGCTTGATGAAGATGCGCACATAGTCGGCATATCAAGCCTCGCCGCCGGACACAAAACCCTGATACCCCGCATAGTGTCCAAACTGCACGAATACGACCGCGAAGACATAGTCGTGGTGGCGGGCGGAGTGATACCGCGAAAAGACTACGGGTTTCTCAAAAAAGCCGGTGTCTCGCACATATTCGGGCCCGGAACGGTCATCTCGTCCGCCGCGGTGGAGATAATGAAACCGCTCATCAGGAAAGCGGCAAAGCGGCAAATTACAAATGGTTGAAGAAGCGTTGAAAGAAGACGCGGGCTCCATCGTTGAGATGGAAAAAATATGCTTTGACCGGGACGCGTGGCCCCGCAAGGTGTTTGATGAGGAACTCTCTGGCGGCGCGGCGCGGCGCGCGACCGTTGTGAGAGACACCGGCGGCGGTGTCATCGCCTACTGCTTTTCGCGCATTTTCATTGACGCGATGGAAATATTCAAAATCGCCGTTCATCCGGTTCACAGAAGAAAAGGTCTCGCGAAACTGCTTCTGCGGGACGCGCTGGAACATCTGGGAAGGGGAACCATCTCGCTTGAAGTGGCAACCGACAACAAAGAGGCAATTATGCTATATTGCGAACTCGGTTTCAGGCGGGTCGCCATGCGCAGAAAATACTATCACGGCAGCGGAAGGGACGCGCTTGTGATGGAAATGAAAGTCGGCTGATAAAAATAAATGGGCGCGGGCAAATCAAAAAGCAAAATCGGGATATGGATTGTTGCCGTAATTGCCGTTTATATGTCGTTTGCGGGACTTGGAAACGTTGAGTTCTGGGATGACGAGGTTGAGACGGCGTGGATGTCAAAATCCATCATTGAAAACGGGAAACCGTTCGCGTGGAACGGGCGCAACATTCACGACTACGGAAGCGGGCTGTATCTGAACGAAAAAGTTGAAAGCACCTTTCCGCCGGTGAGTTTTATCACGGGCGCACTGTCGTTCAAGATGTTTGGAGTGTCCGAGGGCGGCGGCAGAACGCTTTTCGCGCTTATGGGGGTGGCGTGTCTTGGAGTTTTCCTCCTGCTTCTGCGGCGCGAAGTTCCGAACGGCGGCGTGCGGCTCGCCGCATTCGCCCTGTTCTCTCTCTCGCCCGTCTATCTGCTTCACATAAGAACCATGCGTTACTTCGCTCCGGCGCTTCTGTTAACACTTCTGGCTTTCTATTTTTACCGTCTGTATGTAACAAAACACCGCCCTCAAAACGCTTTTCCATGGAGCATCTGGGCGGCGGCCGTGTGCGCGGGGCTGCTGTTTTTCACGCACTTTGTGGCCGCGCTGTCTTTGATCATCGGACTTGGAATATGCCACCTGATTTTCCACGCAACTTTTAGAAAACCCGAATGGAACCTGTGGCTCGCATTGGGGTCTCTCGCGGCGGTGTGCGCGTGGTATCTTTTCTCTCTGGGCTACATAACGCCCGATTTTGAAATCAGAACAAATGTTTTCTCCATCTTCTATCAGGAACAGAACCGCCTCGTAAGGATCTCATCACTTCTGCCCCTGTATTTGCGCTTCATCAACATCGGCGGAATTGCGCCGTGGTTTGTGGTTGTGTGGGTTGGATGGCTGGCGGCAAAACGGCTCGCGCGTAAAGGCGCGAAAAACGATAGAGTTCCGCTTTTCTACGGAGCGGTGGGACTTTTGATAACCGTATCTTGCGCGGTTATCTCCCCTCAGCAGGAATACGACCAATACGCGGCGACAAGGTTTTTCTTTATCGCGTTTCCGTTTTTTGCGGTCGCAACCGCGTATTTCTGTCTCAAAATCCATTCCAAATCCCGAATCGCGGGAGTCGCGCTGATTCTTCTCATTCTGAACACAACGCTGTTCACATGGCCCTTCGGAATACAGAACTCCCCGCCTCTGGAGCGAAGCTACCGCTTCACAGACCTGCCCGCGCCTGTGTTGCAAAGCGTGAACATCTTCTCCTTTGAAAGCACATATGCGCAGTTTCCGCTACCGGCGATGGTGCGCGAGTTTCACCGCGACTACCCCACTTTTATGGACGGGCTCACGGAGTTTTTTGAAACCAACGGAAAACAGGACGAAACAATCGCCATATATCCCACCTGGACTTACTACAACACGCTCTGGTATCTGGATAAAAAGTTTCTTTTCTGCTGTGTTCACTCAAGGGCTCACGCCCTGCCGCCCGAAGTTTTGAATAAATACGGCGTGGAGATTAGAGCCGGAAACACTCCGGACTGGCTGGTGCTTTCAGGTCCCGCCCGCTTGCAAACGCCGGGGCGCATACTTGCCTACCGGATGGACGGCGACCCTGCGGTAGGAACCCGCTTCAACTTCCATTTCGGCGGCGGAACGCAATATGTTCTTGTGAAAAAACTGAACTCTCTTTTCTTTCCCGTGTGGAGACCGGAGCTTTTCTGGCACTCTTTCAGCCCCGTCAAGGTGTCCGAAGACCCGCGCAGGGGCGGTGTTTTCATCTTCCGGCGCGCCGGGAATTAGTGGCTCCGCTCCGCCACAAAATCCGCAAGCGTAAGCAGGGACTGTTTGTAATCGTCATTGGAAAAGAACGAAATTGCCTTCTTCGCCTTGGCCACATGTTCTTTTGCCGCCTCAAAGGTGTCTTCCACTCCCCTGTAATCGGCGACAAACCGTTTTACCGGCGCAGTGTTGCCGTCTTCGGGAACAAAGTCACGCATACGTTTTTCAAAATCCGCGCGGACTTTCACCGGAGCGTTTGAGATGGCTTTGAGAAGAGGCAGAGTCATTTTAGCGCCCTGGATGTCCAGCCCGGAGTCCTTGCCGAGCTGCTCCGAAGACGCGCAGTAATCAAGAGCGTCATCGGTGAGTTGAAACGCAATGCCGAGATTGAGCCCGTAGCCGCCAAGCGCTTCGGTTCTGCCGTTTGCCGACCCCGCAAGCATCGCGCCCATAACCGCACAGCATTCAATCAGCGAAGCGGTTTTCTCCTCCACTATGTGCATACAGGCGTTTTCGTCCATGTTCATTATCTTCTTTTCGCTCATAATCTCTATCATCACGCCGTCAATCACCCTTTTGGCGGCGGCGCAGTAGATTTGCGCCAGACGCAGGTCTTCGCATGAAAGTATGATGTTGAGCGCGTTGATTAAAAGCGAGTCTCCAGCGATAACCGAGCAACTGTTTCCCCAAACGCTGTTGGACGAACGCCGCCCGCGCCGCATTGAAGCGTTGTCAATAACATCGTCATGCAAAAGCGAGGCGATATGGGTCAGTTCCAGCGCGGCGGCGCAAACGATTCTCTCCCGACCCTCTTTGAGCCCGCATAATCCGCTTGAAAGCAGCAGAACGGACGGACGCAGACGCTTGCCTCCGCTGCGCAGTATGTAAGACGATATGCTTCGCGACAACTCAATCGGGGAATCGCAGTTTTTCTCAAGCTCTTCCTCAACCAGGCGCAAATCTTCGGAGATTATAAGAGAGTCCGCCGTTCCATTTTGCATAGGGTTTTATTATCTTCACAAAAAACTTTCAAGTCAAAACACTATAAAAGTGCTATGATATGATACGCCTTTGAGGGAATCGCCCCACGGGGAAAACGGACGGACTTTTGCACTGGGTTGACATCTTAATCGGGGGTTGTTGTCTTGCCGGATTCGGTCTCGGAATAACGGGACGCGGGCTTATTCATCTCTCTTTTTGGTTCGCCGCGGCGGTGGCGGCAATGGGAGTCGGTTATATTTCAGCGGACGAAGTTGTTACTGCGGGGCTCGCGGAGAATCTGTGGGTTGCATTCGCGGCGGTGTCCGTAGCGGTTTTTGCTCTGCTTGCCGTTTTGTGGAAACTTATCAGGGCGTTGCCCTTCGCCGGCGGGGCTCTCAAAATCACGGACGCGCTCGCAACGGCGTTTGTTTTGTCTGCGGGAGCGTTTTTGGCGGTCTCCGTCCTGAATGGAAAAATTGACGAGGTAAACACTCAAAACTCCGTTCTGTATCCCGAAGCGGAGGCTTTATGGCGGAAAGGAGTGGGAAAAACGGCGCTTATCAGGGGATCTGAAAGCAAATGAAACACATCACAACCCTTAACAAACACGTAATCTCCACCTTCGGAATAGAAAGTTTCCATGGCGGCGTTTTTACCATTTTGAGGGAAATTGTCTTTGTTGCCAAACTGATGCACAGGGAGATAAACAAAGCCGGAATTGTGCAGGGGCTTCTCGGCGGAACCGGAGAGAGAAACTTCCACGGAGACGCAACCCAGAAACTTGATATCTTCGCCAATGAGCGGCTCATCTCAACCCTTGAAATGGGCGGGGAGTGTTGCGGAATAGTGTCCGAGGAAAATGACGAATTTATCAGGCTACAGGGGAAAAACTCCGAAAACGCGGAGTATGTGCTCGCCATAGACCCTCTTGACGGCTCGTCAAACATAGATGTAAACGTTACGGTGGGCATCATTTTTTCAATATACAAACGCAAATCGCCCACCCCGGGACCGTGCGTGGAAGAGGATTTTCTCAGAGCGGGAAGCGAGCAGGAAGCGGCGGGCTACATAATTTTCGGTTCGTCAACGATGCTCGTTTTCACGGCGGGCAAAGGTGTGGACGGCTTCACGCTTGACCCCTCAATCGGCGAATTCTGCCTTTCCCATAATAAAGTCAAAATGCCGGATTCAGTCGCCTTTTATTCCGTCAATCAGGGATTGCAGTCCGAGTTTCCCGCGTGGGTGAAAAGATTTATTGAATACTGCGGCACTCCCGATTCTAAAACCAAAAGGCCCTACTCGTGCAGATACACGGGCTCAATGGTTGCGGACATTCACAGAAATATGCTTAAAGGCGGCATCTTTATGTATCCGCCGACCCGCAAACGTCCCGGCGGCAAACTTCGCCTGCTGTATGAATGCAACCCGCTGTCTTTCATAATTGAGCAGGCGGGCGGGAAATCAACCTCCGGACAGGGGCGCATACTTGACATTGAGGCATCTTCAATACACCAGACGACTCCGATTTTCGCGGGCTCAAAGAGGCTGGTCAACATTGTGGAAAAATACTTCCGTGAGGAAAAATCCGGAAAATGAGCGGCGTTTCCCTGGTAATCCCCTGCCATAACGAGCAGGACCGGCTTTCTGAACAAAAAACGTTACAAGCCCTGAAAGAACTCGGAGACGGTGCGGAAATCCTGCTTGTTGATGACGGCTCAACGGACTCCACCGCGCGCGTTATAAAAAAGATAGCGTCCCTTTCACCGTCCATTCAAACTCTCATTCTTGAGCGCAACGGGGGAAAAGCCGAAGCCGTGCGCGCGGGAATGCTTAACTGCCTGGAGCGGGGAGCGGAAATTGTGGGATTTTGCGACGCCGATTTCGCCACTCCGCCGGAGGAAGTGGCGAGAGTGTTCGCGGGCTTGGAGAAAAACACCGATGCGGGCGCGGCGATAGGTTCGCGCAATTTGCCCCAATCTGAAAACATCTCCCGAACCGGCGCGCGGCGTTTTTTAAGCGGCGTGTTCTCGGTTATCGCGTCTTTTGCTCTGAAAAAGCGCGTATCCGATTCGCAGTGCGGGGCGAAGTTTTTCAGAAAAACACCCGCTCTCACAAAAGCGCTTGAAGAGCCGTTTCTGTCGCGATGGGGTTTTGATGTTGAGATAATCGGCAGGATTGAAACCGAAAAAGACGCTTCCGGTGTGGTTGAGGTTCCGCTCAAAAGCTGGAGTGAAAAAGCGGGGTCGCGCCTGAGTCCGCTCTCAATGCTGGCAACCCTTGTCGAGATGTATGAAATAAACGGCGATTTGAAAGAGCGGCGCGGGAAGGCGAACAACCGCAGGGGTTTTCTGCTTGAAGCGCTTTTTACGGTCTTCGTGAGAATGGCGCCCCTTTATATCCTCACCTTTATCCTCGCAAAAATCCTGTTCTGGGAAGAATACTGGGTCAACCCCGATGCCTACTATCATCTCGGAGTCGGAATCGCCTATATGGAAAATGGCTGGCTGTGGGATTTCCCGTGGCTTAAATACACCGTTCTCGGAGAAAACTTCCCGAACGTCTATTTTTTGCAACATTTGCTGCTGGGCATAACCAACTCTCTGATTCCGTCCCAGGACCCGATCATTGCGCTCAAAACAACCATAATGACGATGGCGTTCCTGCAAATACTCTCCTTCTATCTGTTCCTGAGAAAATGGAAAGTCAGCGGCGCGGTAATGTGGACTATTATCGGAATAACCGTCTCGTCAAATATGATTTGGCACACAATCGCGCTAAAAGGAATCACTCTTTTCTCAATAATGCTTCCGTGGATTGTGGATGCGCTGTGGTCAAACAGCAACCGCAGGGCTTTCTTCGTCGGCTGGCTTGCGTCCTATGTCTATGTGGGTTTCATAATAATGGTTCCGCTCGCCGCATGCAGAGTTCTCGGGCAACTGATTTTTGACGGCAAACTGAAAATCAAAATCCCCCTTCTGCTTTTCGCGGGAGTGGCTCTGGGAATGGTGTTGTCGCCGTTTTTCCCCAATCACCTTTTTCACATAGTAAGGGAGATAAAAACGGTTTTTGAACGTCCGGATTTTGTTAAACCCGGCGACTTCTTCGGCTCGGAATGGCAGAGTCTCCACCGCTTGCAACTCCAACATTTTCTGGGCGGATTTTTGCTGCCCGCCATAGCGGCGACCGCTTTTTATATGCGCCGCAAATCAGGACCGGGCGGCATCATCGGCTCGGCTTTCCTGGCGGTTTTCATTTTCGCCCTCCTCCCCTTCAAAGGCGGGGCGAAATTCGCTCAAATCTTCGTTGTGGTGTCGGCAACAATGGTGCCGCTTATCTACGAACCCATATTGCGGGCGGGCGTTAAAATTCGCGGAACGGGGATAAAAATCAAGCCGTTTCTGCCAATCGTGTTCGTGCTCATTTTCCTTGTTTATTCACTGCCTTTCATAAAGGGGCGGCAACGGAAAGAAGCGCCGAAGGCTCCCGTGCCGAGCTCTTACTCAAAAATGGCGGAGATGGTAAAAACGCTGACGGACAAAAACAAAGTCGTCATCGCCCCGTGGGACGACTTTCCGGGTCTGTTCTTTTTCAACAAAAACAACTACTACGTTTCGGGAATGAACAACCTTTTTCTCTACCACAATGACCCTCAACGCTTCACCGCATACTACAAACTATTCAAAGGCGGGATTCAAAATCCGGCGAAAACCGTCCCTCTGCTGTTTGACGGCGCGGATTTGATTCTCGTCAGAGACACGCCCCGAACGGACGGAGAGGTAAAAATGAACAAAATTCTTGAAAACGCGCAAGGGCTCAAGCGCATAACGGAGCCGGACGGCAACGGTCTGGTGGCGGGCTACTGGAGAGTTTATAAAATAATCGGAGAACCGGTAAATGCCATCCGCTGACCGAGATGTTGTAACGGAAACAAACTTCACCGAAACAGGCGCGCCGCCTTTACGGGGCAAAGTGAGAGACATCTACGACCTCGGCAAAACATTGCTTGTGGTTTCAACGGACAGAATTTCCGCTTACGACTCAATCCTTCCCACCGCCATACGCGGCAAAGGCGAAGCGCTCAACAAAATCTCCGAATTCTGGTTCAGAAAAATGGCGGACGACTTTCCCAATCACTTTATTTCAAGCGATGAAGCGGACTTCCCTCCCGAACTTTCGCCGCATTTCAGCACACTGCGGTCAAGAAGCATGCTCACGCACAAAGCCCTCCCCCTGCCGGTTGAGTGCATCGTGCGGGGCCATATCTGCGGCTCGGCGTGGAAGGAATACGGGCGCGGCGGAACGGTCTGCGGAATCAAAATGCCGGAAGGGTTGAAACTGTCGCAGAAATTGCCCGAACCCATTTTTACGCCCTCAACAAAAGCCCCTCAAGGCGGACGCGACATGAACATAACCTTTGAGCGGGCTTGTGAAATCGCGGGCGCGGAGAACATGAAAGCCGCGCGCGCGGCGAGTTTGAAAATCTACAAAAAGGCGGCGCTCCACGCGCTTGAGACGGGCATCATCATAGCGGACACAAAGTTTGAGTTCGGGGTTGGCAAAGACGGGCGTCTTATGTTCATTGACGAAATGCTCACGCCTGATTCCTCGCGCTTTTGGAGCGCGGCGGATTACAAACCCGGCGCTGTGCAGGACAGTTTTGACAAGCAGTTCGTACGGGACTACCTTGACTCAATCAAATGGGACAGAAACCCGCCCGCCCCGGCGTTGCCGCCGGAAGTGGCGGAAAAAACAAGTGAAAAATACGCGGAGATGGCACGTGCCTTCACTCTCTAACGGCAAACCCGCCTCGCCGTGCGTCAATATCTGCAAGGTTGAAAACGGCCTGTGCATCGGTTGCATGAGAACGGTGGCTGAAATACGGGCGTGGAAAACATCAAGTAACAATAAAAAACTCGCCATCATAAAAAGCGTCGAAAAACGAAAAAAGCGCAAACTGAAAAAGCAAAATGGGAGCGTCTGAAAAAAAGAGCGTGTCAATCCTCGGGTGCGGCTGGTTCGGCCTGCCCCTCGCGGAGCATCTGGCGCGGAAAGGATACGCGGTCAGGGGCTCAACCACGGATGCCGCAAAAACAGGCGCGATTGAGGCGGCGGGAGCCGAGCCGTTTGTCATCTCCGTTGAGCCGGATTCCGAACCCCGCGCGGAGCGGTTTTTCCAATCCTCCGTTGCGGTGGTGAACTTCCCGCCGAAAAAACGCGAAGACATTGCGGACTACCTTGCGGGGCAGACAAAAACCCTCATGCGCGCGCTTGAAAAAGGCGGCGCGGAATTTGTCATTTTTATCAGTTCCACCTCGGTCTATGCCAACCTTGGCGGAGTGGTAACGGAGGACGATTTTGAGAAGGGGGTGCCTGAAAAGGCGTCGGGACCGGCGCTCAGGGAGATGGAAAAAACTCTTGCGGGCGGCGATTTTGATTTGACGGTTTTGAGATTCGGCGGACTTATCGGATATGACAGAGACCCGCGCCGATTCCTGAAAAAACGCGCCGCCGCCGACCGACCCGACCTGCCCGTCAATCTCATACACCGGGACGACTGCGTGAAAATCACCGCCGAAATAATTGAGCGCGACATAAGGCGCGAAACCTTTAATGCGGTCGCGGACTCGCACCCCTTGAGAAGCAACTTCTACCGTGCCGAAGCCGCAAAAGCGGGAGTCTCCGCGCCGGAGTTCAAAAAAGGCGGGAAAGGCAAAATCGTGTCGTCTGAAAAACTGAAAAAAGCGCTGAACTACGAGTTTATTCAGCCGCTTGGGGAATAGAAATATCCCCTAACGCGGTTTTTCCTCTTTGTCATAAACATCCAGAATCTTCTTCACAAGCGGATGCCTTACAACGTCCCTTCTTGAAAAGCGCGTAATCTCTATGCCCTCCATTCCGCCGAAAAGCCGCTCGGCTTCGGCAAGGCCGGAAGATTTTCCGGCGGGTAAATCGGTCTGGGTGGTGTCGCCCGTAACAACGGCTTTTGAATTAAACCCCATACGTGTCAAAAACATCTTCATTTGAGCCGAAGTGGTATTCTGCGCCTCGTCAAGAATCACAAACGCGCCGTTGAGAGTGCGCCCTCTCATATACGCAAGCGGCACGACCTCAATAATTTTCTTTTCAATCATTCGGCGCGCGGCGGACATTCCCACTATTTCATAAATGGCGTCAAAAAACGGGCGCAAAAACGGGTCGGATTTCTGTTCAAGGTCGCCGGGGAGAAAACCGAGACTTTCACCCGCCTCAAGCATGGGTCTTGTGATAATCATTCTGCTGACATTGCCTTCGGACAGTTCGGACAACGCGACCGCGACCGCAAGATAGGTTTTCCCCGTGCCCGCGGGACCCGTGCCGAAAACTATCGTGTTGTGTCTAATCGCCGCAATATACTCGCGCTGGCACGGAGTTTTCGGCGATATTTTTTTGTCCCCTATCTCTATCGGGCGCGAGGCGAGAAAAACATCTTTGATTTTCCCGTCTTTTGACGAAACAATTTCCGCCCCGCTTTCAAAGTCTTCGGGGGCGAGTTTGTAGCCCTCGGTTATCAGTTCGTAAAGCTGGGTCGCCAAATCCTTCGCGCCTTCCACATTGTCTGCGGGGCCGCTTATAAGAAGGTTTGAACCGCGCGAATTGACGGTTACACCGCACAATTTTTCAATTCTGTTGAGATTTCCGTTGAGACTTCCGAACAGGTGCCGGGCGGCATCGCTGTTCTCAAAAATGAGTTCGTCTGTTATCCGCTCCATATTCATTCAAAAAACCTAACCCGCAACTCCGTCAAAAAGGTTGTTCTCAATAATTATCGCCTCCTCGCGCGAGGGGCCCACCGAAATCAAACTTATGTCTATTCCCGAAAGCGTCTTTATCCGCTCTATAAAATCGCCCGCCTCACCGGGCAGGTCTGAAACGGCTTGCGCCCCGAAAATATCCCGTTCCCATCCGGGCATCTCCTCGTAAATGGGAACGCAGTTTTCAAGATCTTCGGAGTCCTGGGGGAAAACCGATGTTCGCGCGCCGTTTATTTCATAGGCAACGCATATTTTCACCTTCTTAAAACCGCTGAGGACATCAAGTTTTGTCAGCGCGAGAGACGATATGCCGTTCACGCAAATGGAGTGTTTGAGCGCTACCATATCCAGCCAGCCGCATCTTCTTTTGCGCCCGGTGGTTGAACCGAATTCGCCGCCCCGCTCGCCCATCGCTTTGCCGTCCGCGCCATAGTCTTCGGTCGGAAACGGACCCTCGCCCACCCTTGTCGCATACGCTTTGACAATTCCGACCGTGAAATGGATTGAGTTCGGGCTCATTCCGCAACCCGCGCTCACTCCGGCGACGGTCGTGCTTGACGAGGTTACATACGGATAGGTGCCGAAATCTATGTCAAGCAGGGTTCCCTGCGCGCCCTCAAAAAGTATGCTGCCGCCCGAAGCCTCGATTTCGTTCAGAAAAAGCGCGGTGTCTTCCACAAACGGCGCAAGCCGCTCCCCGAAAGCGCGGTATGAATCAAATGTCCGGTCGCGGTCAATCGGCTCACCGCCGAGAACCTTTGTTATGTAGAGGTTTCTTTCGGGCAAAATGGTGTCAAGGCGCGCGGCGAAGTTTTTTTCATCCAGAAGGTCGGACACCCTTATGCCTCTGCGCGCGAATTTGTCTTCATAGACGGGCCCGATGCCCCGTTTGGTGGTTCCGATTTTTTTCGCGGCGGAGCCCTCGCGCAGAGAGTCTATCGCCGTGTGATACGGCATAATCACATGCGCGCGCCCGCTCAGTTTCAGGTTTTCGGGCGAAACGGCGCAACCCGAAGAGTTCAGCGAATCTATCTCGCCAAGCAAAATTTCGGGGTCAACGGCAACCCCGTTCGCAATAACCGAAACCTTGCCTTCGCGCAAAATCCCGGACGGAATATGATGCAGAATAAACTTTCCCTTGTCAGTGATAATCGTGTGTCCGGCGTTGTTGCCGCCCTGAAAACGGACAACAACGTCCGCCTTTTCCGCGATAAGGTCAACAACCCTGCCCTTGCCCTCATCGCCCCACTGGGTTCCCACCACGGCAAAATTGGGCATCACAGACCCCCTTCTATCAACTCCTCAAGATTTGAAAAACGCCTCACGGTTTTGCTTTTGGACTCAAGAAGCCGCAGTTTGGTCGGGCTGTCAATTGAGATAACCCCGTAGGTGGGCGGCGTTTTGCCGCGAGGAGAAACCGGGCGCGGGCTGGTTTCCGTTATCACCTGAAATCCGTTTGACCTCAGCCACTTGCTCAGCCGTATGGCTTCTTTGCGCAGAGACGGCTTTGCCGGTATGACCACAAAATGAACCGTCTGTTCGCCCTTTTCCCTGGATGTTACTTTCACGATGCCCTCAACGTCGGCGGCAAAACCGGTCGCCGGAGTGTCGTATCCGTAACGTTTTACAAGGTTGTCATATCTGCCGCCCACAATCAGAGGGGTCGGCGAACTCTCATGCAATATCTGAAAAGTCGCGTCAGTGTAGTAATTCAAATCGCGCACATCGCACGCATAAACCCATATATCGCAGCCGATTTCATGCTCCTCAAGAACTTCCATAATTTTGCGGATCTTGGAAGTGAGTCTTTTCAAAGCCGGAAGTTTTTCCATAACGAGCAAAACTTTGTCCGCCTCGCGCGTCTCGCTCAATTCCATAATCACCTTTCTTTCCGAGGCGGATATGCGCGCCGCGCCGAGCGCATCGGAAAGGGCGTGTTTGGATTTCATTTCAAGCGCGGCGCGAACGCGTTTGCTTTCGCTTCCACACATCTTTTCAATCGCGCGCAAAACCCCCGAATGCCCTATGTCAAGAACAAGCCCGGAACCGAGTCCCAAACGGCGCAAAGCGCTCACGGAAAGCGCCATAATCTCCGCGTCCGCCGTAAGGTTTTTCGCGCCGACAAGTTCGCATCCGGCTTGAAAAACCTCTCTCCCCCTGCCGCTTGATTCCCGCTCAAACCTCACCACTCTGCCCGAATAACACAATCTCTGCGGCTCTTTCAGGGGGCTCATCCGCGTGGCGACAATCCGGCTTATCTGGGGAGTTATGTCTGGGCGCAGGGCAACCACATCGCCCGTTGAAGGGTCAACAAACTTCAAAACCCGCGATTTCAGGTCCTCGCTGAGCCCGGTGTTTATGGTTTCAAGATTTTCAAAAAGCGGCGTTATAACGTGCTTGTAGCCCCACTTGACAAACTCATCAAGCAGTTCGCTCTCCACATTTTGAACGCCACCCGCCTCGCTCGGCACAAAATCCTTTACCCCCTGCGGGAGAACAATGGGGTTTTTGCCGCTCAAAGTGTTACCTGCATAATTGAGATTATTCCTTTGAGAGAGGAGATTTTTTCCATATCCGCGTCCGACACATGGGAGTCAACACTTGTGAAAACAATCGCCCTTCCCCCCACTTTCTCGCGCCCCAGATGCATACGCGCGATATTGACCCCCGCCACGCTGATAATTCCGCACATCGCGGCGATGATGCCCGGCTCGTCGTGGTTTTCGCTTATAAGCAAAATTCCCTCCGGCTCAACATCAAGTGAAACTCCGTCCACGGAAACAAAGCGCGGTTTCTCTCTGCCGAAAATCACGCCCGAAACGGTTTTTTTCCCGCCTTCAATCGTTTCCACCGAAACCGTCAGAAGATTTTTGTATTCGCCCGATTCGGTGCTTGTGGACTCAACTATCTCAATGCCGCGCTCGCTCGCGATAACCGGCGCGTTCACATGGGTTAGAACCGTGTCCATAACGGGCGACAAAATGCCTTTGAGAACGGAAAGCATCAAAACGCGCGTTTTCAATTCCGCAATTTCGCCGCCGTATTCCACTTTCACCTTTCTCGCGCCGCCGCAGGTCTGCCCCAGAAAAGAGCCCATTTTTTCGGCAAGTTTGATGTAGGGAGCCATCGCTTCGGCTTCAAGCGCGTCAAGCGAGGGCATATTCACCGCGTTTTTCACAACGCCGTTTGAAAAATCTATAATCTGCCGCGCTATTGCGGCGCCAACTTTCTCCTGCGCCTCCTGTGTGGAAGCGCCGAGGTGCGGCGTAAAAACCATTTTGTCCGCGTTTTCAAGCGCCGCGCTTCCGGGCTCCGGCGGCTCGGTCGCAAAAACATCAAGAGCCGCGCCCGCCAATTTGCCGCCCGCCACCGCGTCCCTCATCGCCTCCTCGTCCACAATGCCGCCGCGCGCGCAGTTAATCAAAATCGCGCCGTCCCTCATCTTCGTTATCGCTTCGGAATTTATAAGGTTTTTCGTCTGCTGAGTCAGCGGCGCGTGAATTGTGAGAACATCGGCGGATGCGAGCGTCTCGTCAAAGTCTGTGAGTTTAACTCCCATTTTTTCCGCCGCTTCGGGAGAGAGAAACGGATCGTAGGCGACCGCGTTCATTTTGAGCCCGACAGCCCGTTCGGCAACAAGTTTGCCGATTGTGCCGAGCCCGATAAGCCCCAGCGTTTTGCCGAACAGTTCCATACCTTTGAATTTTCCGCGCTCCCACTTTCCCGCCGCTGTGGAGCTGTGCGCCTGCGGGATTTTCCGCGCGAGCGCAAACATAAGCGCGATTGCGTGTTCGGCGGTCGTTATGGCGTTGGCTTCGGGCGTGTTCATAACAACAATTCCGCTTCGGGTCGCCGCGTCAATATCAACATTGTCAATGCCGATGCCCGCCCTGCCAATCACTTTGAGCGAACCGTCCGCGGCTTCAATCAACTCCGCCGTAAGCGTGGTCGCGCTGCGAATGACAATTCCGTCATAGTTTTTGATGATTTTTTTAAGTTCGTCCGCCTCAACGCCCGAACGAATGTCCGCTTCAATTCCGGGAGCATTTTCAAGCATTTTTCCGCCCTCCGGGGCGATGCCGTCTGTAACAAGTATTTTCACCTTAATCCTTAAAAAACATCGCTGAAAACGGTTTTATAAACGCGCGGATTCAAAGGAGTGAGTGGCGGAACGGTCAAAACGGGGTATAGTATGCGGTCTGCCGCTTCCTTTGTCAATCGGCGTGAAGCTCTAATGAGTGATGACACAAAAGCGCCTTTTCTAAAACATCTTTCCGAGCTGAGAAGCGTTGTTTTACAGTCCGCGCTCGTGGTCGCCGCGCTGTTTATTCCGTGTTATACGTTCTTCCGTTTCCCCCTGTTGAGGATAATTGTCTCTCCGGCGGTGGACGCGCTTGCGGGGGAGCAGACGCTCATTTTTACAAAACCCTCCGAGGGATTTTCCGCTCTGGTCGCGTCCTGTCTGTTCACCGCTTTTGTGCTCGCCTCGCCGTTCATTCTCTACAAAACCTGGCGGTTTATCGCGCCGGGTTTGAAGACGGCTGAAAAAAAGGGGCTGACCGTTTTTGTGCTGTTCGGAACCGCGCTTTTTCTTTCGGGCGTTCTGTTCTGCCACAGTGTTGTCGCGCCGCGCGCGCTCGTTTTTCTGCTCACGGAGCATTCTTCGGACTTCGTTGTCGCGATGCCGTCTCTGGGGCAAACCCTTTCATTCCTTCTAACAATGTGTCTGGGCTTCGGAATTGTTTTTGAGTTCCCGCTTGTGTCATTTTTCCTCTCGCGCTGGGGAATTGTGAGCGCACGGACAATGTCCGCCTCGCGGAAATACGCTTATGTCATTGGCGCGCTTGCGTCCGCCGTTATTACGCCGACAACAGACCCGACCTCAATGATGTTCCTGTTTTTGCCGATTGTGATTTTCTACGAAGCGGGAATTTTTGTAGCGCGGCTTGCGGAACGCAAGTAACCCCTATTTCCCTTTTCTGACAGTTTGACCCTTTGAACCTTCGCGGGAAACCCGCTAACAGTTCCCTACCACTGGAAGTTCAAGCCGGTTCTAAGCAGTCTTTCATCAAACTCGCTTGTCGTGGCTCCCGCGAAGTGGAACTGCATCTTGTCGTTCAGCCGCATCGCCACACTTCCGGATATACCGTAATTTCCCCTGTATTCGGAGAAGTTCAAATCCATTCCAAGCCGTTTGCCGGGTTCAACGTGGGTTGACCTGATTGCCGCCGCCATCGCGACTCCTCTGCCCAGGCGCTCCACTTCTTCTTCAAGATAGTCAATTTTGTCTTGCGTCCAGGCGTTCCGCTCATACAGGTCGCCATATCTTTTCGGATCACTTCCGAGCGGTGTTTTGCCCAGAGCGGCAAGCGTTTCATCGGAGAGCAATGACTGCCCTTCCTCGGTCAGGAACTCATCAACGTTCCTTATGCGCCTTTCGTCCGTGTCTTCGGTGCCGGCGGCGATGTAGTCATTAATTATCTGCAACTCTCTAACGTTGGTGCCTTCATCAATATCCTGCGATGTAAGGGTCTGAACATCGGGCGCGTTACTGGTCAAGTATCTGTAAATGGCGATTTTCTCGTTCACCGTGCTGTCCGCGACTCCAACCGTGATTTCGTTTCTGCTAACCCAGCCGTCTCCGTTGAAGTCGTAAGACCTCACAGTATCCCTCAACTGCGTGGCGGTCTGAGTAAGCGCGCTCTCGTCTCCAAGAACTCCGCGCACATCAAAGCCGTTTATCTCCTGCGAGAGGTAGAATCTCCGCTGGTCATAAAGCGCGCCCGTCCGGTCTATCGCCCTTCCGCTTGTCAGACTGCCGTCAACCCCAAGCGCCTTATTGGCAACCGAACTTATCGCCTCCTGATAACTTTCACGGGCTCTTTTGTAGAGCAACTGGTCGTTCAGAGAGAAGTAACGGTCGCCAAGCGGGTGATCGGTGCCGCCGGTGTCCGCCCAACGCTGGCGCTGGAAGTCAGACGCTCCGACCGCTTCGTATGAATACGCCGTCCGTCCGAGCAATGAGCCGGTCGGGGTCGGGTCGGGACGCAATGAAAGCAAATTCTCAATCTGCGTCTGCGAATATGGCGTGCCTCTGGTAACAATGGCGAACGCGTTTTGCAGGTCCTTCAAATTGTCCCTGTCCGCGTTAATCTCATCGTGTTTCCTGATTGCCTGATCTCTTATGTAACTGTCCAAAGCCGCGAGATATTCCGTTTTGGCGTCCGTGGTGGCGTCCGTGGTGGTATCGGTGGCGGCAACTGTCGCCCTTTCGGTTTTAACCCTCTGCAAGAAAGTTTCACTTCCTTCGGTGTTTCCAATCACATCGTCAATTCCGTCAAACCCGAAGTCCGCCGTCTGAACCGTTCCGTCCGGCAGAACCGTGGTTATCCTCGTGGCGCCGCCCGTCTCAACGCCTCTGTCTTTCCTCTGGGAGAAAGCGCCCAAAGTGGAATCGTGCGTTGTCCGGCTGGTGTATTCCGGCAATCCGGGCTGTGTAACGGTGGTAGGGGCACGATCCGCCGTGCCAATTGGCGTTTGAGCGCTTGCCGTGTCCGTTGAGTTCGCCGTGTAAAACGCTTTTTCCTCGTAGAGTCCCAAACCTGTGTATTTGTAGGTCAAGTCCGCCTCTTCGGGCGTTCCCGTTCCAAATTCTTCACCGCGCGCATACTCGCGGCTTCCGTCCGCGTCATCTCCGAATGATTGCGTGCCGTCCCGCGCGATTTTTGTGTCCGCGCCGATTGCGCTTGTTCTTGTGCCGATTGAACTGGAGTCTCTGCCGAGCGCCGTTGAGTTATACCCGGCGGAGTATGCGTTTTGACCTATCGCCGTGGCGTTGTGGCTGTTCGCGAATGATTGCGCGCCGTATGCCGTGCTTCTGTCCCAGGCGGCTTCGGAAAAATAACCTGTCGCCGTTGAAAGGTCTCCGGTCGCCTGTGTGTTCACACCCGAAGAGTGCGCTCCCAAACCCTCTGATTTTGAATCTATACCCGCCACAAATGAGCCGTTGCCCTCTGCGCGTATGTTTCTACCAATCGCCACACTGTTGTCCGCAATCGCTTCGGCGTTTCTACCAATCGCAATGGACGCCTCGCCTTTCGCTTCCGCGTTCACACCAATCGCGATGGAGTCTTTGCCCGTTGCGCGCGCTTCATGTCCAACCGCCAATGAGTCCGTGCCGCTTGCCTCCGCGTTCTGACCGAGAGCCGTTGAATTCGCTCCGCTCGCTTCCGAGTGTCTGCCGAGAGCCGTTGCGTTAACTGCGGTCGCGTTTGCCTGCTGACCGACAGCCGTTGCGTTCACCTGATCCGCCAGCGAGCGCTGACCGACAGCCGTTGCGTCCGTTGCGGTCGCGTTTGCCTTCTGACCGACAGCCGTTGCGTTCACCTGATCCGCCAGCGAAATCTGACCGAGAGCCGTTGTGTTCAGCGCGGTCGCGTTTGCCTTCTGACCAAGAGCCGTTGCGTTCACCGCGGTCGCCTCCGAGAACTGACCAACCGCCGTTGAGTTTTCTGCGGTTGCCCGCGAGATTTGACCGAGAGCCGTTGCACGATCCGCGGTCGCGCGTGCGTCCTGACCGAGAGCCGTTGTAAATATTGCGGACGCCAGCGCGCGCTGACCGACAGCCGTTGCGTCTCTCTGACCGTTCGCTGTCGCGCTCTGACCGATAGCCGTTGCCTGCAATGTGGACGCGTTTGCTTCCTGACCGAGAGCCGTTGAGTGAGATCCGGTCGCCCGCGAAACGTGACCGAGAGCCGTTGTTTTCGTTCCGCTCGCCAGAGCGTTCTGTCCGACAGCCGTTGCGAAAAATCCGCTCGCGGTTGAGTCCTGACCGACAGCCGTTGTGAGAAGATGTATTGCCTGCGCGTTCTCACCGATGGCGGTTGTGTTATCAAACTCCGCGAATGCGTGTGCGCCGTATGCCGATGAGTCGTTTCCCTTTGCCTCGGCAAAATAACCTGTTGCCGTTGAGAAGTTTCCGGTAGCCGATGTGTTCACACCCGAAGAGTGCGAACCCGCGCCGTCCGATTTTGCGTCTATACCCGCCACAAATGAGCCGATGCCCGTTGCGCGTATGTTTCTACCAATCGCCACACTGTTGTCCGCAATCGCTTCCGCGTTTCTACCAATCGCAATGGACGCTTCGCCTTCCGCGAGCGCGTTCACACCAATCGCGATGGAATCTCTGCCCGTTGCTTTGGCTTCATGTCCAACCGCCAATGAGTCCGTCCCGCTTGCCGTGGAATTCTGACCCACAGCCGTTGAATTCGCTCCGCTCGCGTCCGCGCTTCTGCCGAGCGAAGTTGAATTAACCGCGCTCGCCCGCGCCCTCTCACCAACCGCCGTTGCATTCACTGCGAGCGCGCGGGAAGCCCGCCCAATCGCCGTTGTGTCCGTTTCAGACGCAAATGATGCCTGTCCGAGAGCCGATGAATTTATTCCCGCCGCGCTCGCGCCCTGACCAACCGCCGTTGAATTTCCTTTGAGCGCGTTGGCGGCCTGACCCAGAGATGTCGCGGCTTCTCCCGCCGCGCGCGATCTCTGACCAATCGATGTTGTGTAATCCCCGTTCGCGGTGGAGAACTGACCCACCGCCGTTGCCGCTGTTCTGGTCGCAACCGCGTCCTGACCAAGCGCCGTTGAATCCAGTCCGGTCGCGTTCGCGGTTTGACCGAGCGCCGTTGACCGAACTCCGGTTGCGCGTGAGAACTGACCAACCGCCGTTGTGCCAAATTCGGTTGCGCGTGAGAACTGACCGAGAGCCGTGGATCTCAATCCGCTCGCTTCGGACAACTGTCCCACAACCGTTGATTCCTGTCCGCTCGACCGTGTGTTCTGACCAATCGCCGTTGATCTGGATCCGCTCGCGTTGGCGTTTTGACCGAGCGCCGTTGACTCAAATCCGGTCGCGCGCGCTAACTGTCCCACCGCCGTTGTGTTGCCGGCGCTCGCGTTCGCGCGCTGTCCGACAGCCGTTGATCTGTGTCCGGTCGCGAACGAGGTCTGTCCGAGAGCCGTTGTCTGGAATTCGCTTGCGTTGGCGTCCGCACCGAAAGCCGATGAGAACCTTCCGGTCGCGTGCGCGTTCCGACCGACAGCCGTTGTGGAGGTTGCGCTCGCGTTCGCTTCCTGTCCGAGAGCCGTTGCGAAAAATCCGGTCGCGCTCGCGTCCTGACCGAGCGCCGTTGCGTGAAAGCCCGTTGCCTGCGCGTTCTGACCGATGGCGGTTGTGTTCGTGAGCGCCGCGTATGCATACGCGCCGAAAGCCGTTGAATTATCTCCGACGGCTTCGGCTCTGTAACCGATTGCCGTTGAGAAGTTTCCGGTAGCCGATGTGTTCACACCCGAAGAGTGCGAACCCTGACCGTTTGATTTTGAATCTATGCCCGCCACAAATGAGCCGTTGCCCTCTGCGCGTATGTTTCTGCCAATCGCCACACTGTTCGCCGCAATCGCTTCGGCGTTTCTACCAATCGCGATGGACGCTTCACCTTCCGCGAGCGCGTTCACGCCAATCGCGATGGAATCTTTGCCCGTTGCTTTCGCTTCATGACCAATCGCCAATGAGTCATCGCCGGTCGCCTGAGCGTTCTGACCCAGAGCCGTTGAATTCGCTCCGGTCGCGTCCGCGAGGCGACCGAAAGAACTTGCATTCGCCGCGCTCGCTCGCGCGCCCTGACCTATCGCCGTTGTATTTGCCTCACTTGCCTCAGCGCCCTGACCGTAAGCCGATGAATTTCCTCCGTCCGCGTTGGCTAACTCACCCACCGATGTCGCGCCCTCGCCGCCCGCGCGCGCTCTCTGACCAACCGCAACCGTATAATCCCCGTTCGCGGTGGAATACTGACCAAGCGCCGTTGACGCTATGCCGGTCGCAACCGAATCCTGACCAAGAGCCGTTGAATCTATTCCGCTCGCGTTCGCCGTTTGACCAACCGCCGTTGACCGGACTCCGGTTGCGCGTGAGAACTGTCCCACCGCAGTCGCGCCGAATTCGGTTGCGCGTGAGAACTGACCGAGAGCCGTTGATCTCAATCCGCTCGCTTCGGACAACTGTCCCAGCGCCGCTGATTCCCCTCCGGTCGCCCGCGCGTTCTGACCAATCGCCGTTGATCTGGATCCGCCCGCGTTGGCGTTCTGACCGAGCGCCGTTGACTCAAATCCGGTCGCGGTTGCGCTCTCTCCCACCGCCGTTGCGCTGATAGCGGTCGCGCTCGCGTTTGCGCCCAAAGCCGATGAATTGTCTGAGGTCGCCTTCGCTTCCGTGCCGAGAGCCGTTGCGGACATATTTCCGGTCGCCTGAGCGTTCTGACCAACAGCCGTTGAATTCAGTCCCGTTGCATTCGCGATATGACCAACCACCGTTGTATTTTCTCCCGTTGCACGCGCAAGCACACCGAGAGCCGTTGAGAAAATTCCGACCGCATTCGCTCTTGCGCCGAAAGCCGCTGTGGACGTCCCGGTCGCGTATGCGGTCTGACCGACAGCCGTTGAGAAACCTCCGGTCGCGGTCGCGCCCTGACCAATCGCCGTTGAAGACGTTCCTGTCGCATTCGCAAAATCACCGACAGCCGTTGCGGTGCCAAAATCCAGCGGAGTTGAGCTTCCGCTCGCAAACGCGCCCTGACCAATCGCCGTTGATGCTATTGCCGTTGCCCGCGCGTCTCTACCGATAGCCGTTGATCTTACTGAGGAAGACTCCGCGTTCGCGCCAACCGCCGTTGATCTGGATCCGGTCGCCCGTGCGCGCTGACCGAGAGCCGTTGTATCTTCCTGGCTCGCCTGCGCGTTCTGACCGAGAGCCGTTGCTCTTAATGCGGTCGCCTCCGCGCCCCGACCGAGAGCCGTTGAATCTTCCTGAGTCGCATTCGCTAAATAACCGAGCGCCGTTGAATTTCTTCCCGTTGCATGCGCAAGCGTACCAACAGCCGTTGATAAAGCTCCGACGGCGTTCGCTTGATAACCGATAGCTATTGCTCTCTCTCCGGTCGCAAACGCGGCCTGACCAACAGCCGTTGTTCTGGTAGCGGTCGCCGCCGAGCCCTGACCGATAGCCACTGAAAACTGTCCGGTCGCATTCGAAAAATCACCGATAGCCACTGAGGCGCCAAAATCCAGCGGGTCGCCGCCGTCTCCTGCCGCAAACGCGCCCTGACCAATAGCCACTGATGCCAGCGCAACCGCTCTCGCGCCGCGACCAAGAGCCGTTGCTCTGTCTCCGGTCGCAAGCGCGCCCTTACCGACAGCCGTTGCTCTAAATCCGGCGCGCGATTCCTGACCAAGCGCGGTTGCTCCGCCGGTTCCCGATGCAATCGCGTTCTGACCGAGAGCCGTTGAATCTTCTGAGGTCGCATTTGCCGCCTGACCGACAGCCGTTGATCTTGCCGCGTGCGCAAACGCGAACCCACCAAGAGCCGTTGAATTAACTCCAATCGCATTCGCCAGCGAGCCGAGAGCCGTTGAATTATGTCCGGTCGCAACCGCGTCATAACCAACAGCCGTTGCTCCGATGCCCCGCGCTTCCGAGAACGAGCCAAGAGCCGTTGAAAAATCTGCGTCCGCAATAGCGCCCTGACCAAACGCCGATGTTCTTATTGCGCTTGCCTCAGCAAAATCACCGACAGCCGTTGAGCTGCCCCGTCCGGTTACCGTACTTCCGCCGGTGGCACGCGCGCGCCAACCAATAGCCACTGCTCTGTCTCCTCCGGTCGTCTGCGCGCCCTCACCAATAGCTATTCCTCTTGCTACGCTCGACACCGCGTCCTTGCCGATAGCCATTGACGCAAAGCTTCCGCTCGCCTGCGCGTTGTCACCGATAGCAATTGCGCCCGGTCCGGTTGCATTTGCGCGCGTACCGAGAGCCGTTGAAGTGGCTGCTCCCGCGTATGCGCTATAACCGAGAGCCACCGAATTCACTGCGATGGCGTTCGCGTCCTGACCGATAGCCGTTGAGCTCTCTCCGGTCGCAAACGCGGCCTGACCAACAGCCACTGTTCTGTTAGCGGTCGCAACCGAGCCCTGACCAATCGCCGTTGAAGAGCCTCCTGTCGCATTCGCAAAATCACCGACAGCCACTGAGGCGCCAAAAGCCAGCGAGACTCCTCTGTCTCCGGCCGCAAACGCGCTGTGACCAATCGCCGTTGATGCCAGCGCAGTCGCTCGCGCGTTGCGACCAATAGCCGTTGCTCTGTCTCCGCTCGCCTCCGCGCTCTGACCGAGAGCCGTTGTTCTAAATCCTGTCGCCCGCGCGAACTGACCGACAGCCGTTGCTCCGCCCGCTCCCGATGCAACCGCGTTTTGACCAAGCGCCGTTGCTCCGCCCGCTCCCGATGCGAGCGAGTTCTGACCGAGCGCGGTTGACCTGTCCGTGATTGCGTTCGCGGTGTGGCCTATGGCGGTTGAATCCACCCCGCCCGCGTGTGAATCCGCGCCGTATGCCGTTGAATTGTCTCCGGCGCCCAGTGAATTAAAGCCAACCGCCGTTGAAAAATCTCCCAGTGAAGTTGAGTCCACGCCCATTGATTGCGAGCCGTTGCCAACCGCCGATACATTAAGCCCCGCGACAAATGTGTTATGTCCCGTTGCGCGCAGATTTCTGCCAATCGCCACACTGTTCCTGCCGCGCGCCTCCGCGTTTCTGCCAATCGCTATTGCCGCCTCGCCGCTCGCGGTGGCTCCCACGCCAATCGCGATGGAATCTCTGCCCGTTGCGCGCGACCCGGAACCAAGCGCCAATGAGTCAATGCCGGTCGCCTGCGCGTCCTGACCGAGCGCCGTAGAGTTTATTCCGGTCGCCTGCGAAAGCTGACCAATCGCCGTTGAGTTCACTCTGGACGCAAGCGAGGAATGACCGAGTGCCGATGACCTTGTATCTATCGCGTTTGAAAACATACCGACAGCCACTGTGGAATGTGAAGTCGCCCGTGAAGACCGACCCGTCGCCACCGCGCCAAATCCGGTCGCTTCCGCGCCCCGCCCCAGAGCCGTTGAAAAATCTCCAGTCGCCAGCGCGCGCTGACCAATAGCCGTTGATTCCGATTTTGTTGCCCGCGCGAAATGCCCGACAGCCGTTGCGTCCAGTAGAACCGCCCGCGCGTCCTGACCGACAGCCGTTGTACTGCCTCCGGTCGCCTGCGCGTTCTGACCGAGCGCCGTTGAAGTTCTTCCCGTGGCAATCGCGAGCTGACCGAGCGCCGTTGAGTCCAATCCGGCCGCCCGTGCGCTCGAACCGATAGCCGTTGTATTAGACTGGGTCGCGTTTGCCTCACGACCGAAAGCCGATGTCTGCGAGCCGCCCGCGTGCGCAATCGCGCCGACAGCCGTTGAAGTAAATCCTGCCGCAAACGCGTCCTGACCAACCGCCGTTGTGAAAGCCAGAGACGCCCTCGCGTTCCGACCAACCGCCGTTGAACTGATTCCGGTCGCCATTGCGAGCGTACCGATAGCCGTTGAGTTCACTCCGGTCGCATTCGCGAACGGACCGACAGCCACCGCACCCGTTGTCGTTGCATTCGCCTCAACACCGATAGCTAGTGAGGATATTCCGGACGCGTGCGCGAGATAACCGACAGCCGTTGTAAACTCTTCGGTCGCACGCGAGAAATAACCGACAGCCGTTGAAAGCTCTCCGGTCGCGTGCGCGCTATCACCGAGAGCCGTTGCGCCGCCAATACCTCCCGCCGATTGTTCTCCGTCCGCAATCGCGTTATAACCGAGAGCCGTTGATGCTATTGCTAACGCTCGCGCGCGCTGACCAACAGCCGTTGATCTTCCGGGCGAGGCGCCCGTCCCGCCCAATGCCATCGCGCCCTGACCAATAGCCGTTGTGCTCCACCCGCGCGCCAGCGCACCCTGACCGACAGCCGTTGAATTCGGTCCCGCCGTTGCATTCGCGAGATGACCAAGCGCCGTTGACCGCTCTTCCGTTGCCTGCGCAAGCGTACCAACAGCCGTTGCGAAAAGTTCGGTCGCATTCGCGCTTGAACCGACAGCCGTTGTGCCTGTTTCGGTTGCGCGCGCGCCCTGTCCGAGAGCCGTTGAAAAACCTGCGAGCGCCTGCGAGCTCTGACCAAGAGCCGTTGAAGACTGTCCGACCGCATTCGCAAAATCACCGACAGCCGTTGCGCCGCCAAAAGCGAGCGGATCTCCGCCGCCGCCTTCCGCAAACGCG
Source organism: Candidatus Mycalebacterium sp. (assembly GCF_977828045.1). Lineage (NCBI taxonomy): Bacteria > Pseudomonadati > Thermodesulfobacteriota > Candidatus Dadabacteria > Candidatus Nemesobacterales > Candidatus Mycalebacteriaceae > Candidatus Mycalebacterium > Candidatus Mycalebacterium sp. The sequence continues at coordinate 79,067 of NZ_CDWCUL010000006.1, forward strand.
CCCTGACCAATCGCCGTTGATGCTGTTGATACCGCCCTCGCGTTCCGACCGAGAGCCGTTGTTCTATCATCGCTCGCCTGCGAGTTTTGACCAATCGCCGTTGAGCTTTCTCCGGTCGCCCGTGCGATTCTGCCGAGAGCCGTTGACTGGTCTCCGGACGCCAGCGAGTTCTGACCAACAGCCGTGGACTCCACTCTGGTCGCCCGCGCTCTTTGACCAAGAGCCGTTGCCCCCGATCCTGTCGCCTGCGAATCCGCGCCGAGCGCCGTTGTTCCAAATTCATCCGCTATCGCGTCCGCGCCGACAGCCGTTGATTTATCCCCGGTCGCGTCCGCAAACCGGCCAACCGCCGTTGCGTCCACTCCGCTCGCCCGCGCCGCCTGACCCAAAGCCGATGCATTTATTCCGGTCGCAACCGCGCCCTGACCAAAAGCCGATGAATTTCCTCCGCTCGCGTTGGCTAACTCACCCACCGATGTCGCGCCCTCGCCCCCCGCGCTCGCTCTCTGACCAACCGCCACAGTGTAATCCCCGTTCGCGGTGGAGAACTGACCAAGCGCCGTTGATGCTATTCCGGTCGCAACCGCGTCCTGACCAAAAGCCGCTGAATCTATTCCGCTCGCGTTCGCCGCCTGACCAACCGCCGTTGAGCGGACTCCGGTCGCCCGTGAGAACTGACCCACCGCCGTTGCGCCAAATTCGGTCGCTCGCGAGAACTGACCGAGAGCCGTGGATCTCAATCCGCTCGCCTCGGATAACTGTCCCAGCGCCGCTGATTCCTGTCCGGTCGCCCGCGCGTTCTGACCAATCGCCGTTGATCTGGAGCCGCCCGCGTTGGCGTTTTGACCGAGCGCCGTTGACTCAAATCCTATCGCGGTCGCGCTCTGTCCCACCGCAGTCGCGCTGATAGCGACCGCGCTCGCGTTTTCACCGAGTGCCGATGCATTTTGCGCGGGACGCGTTAGCGCTATGACCGAGCGCCGTTGAACTGTTTGCCGTTGCCAGCGCGGTGTGGCCTATGGCGGTTGAATCCACCCCGCCCGCTTGTGAATGCGCGCCGGTATGCCGTTGAGTTGTCTCCGGCGCCCAGCGAATTAAAGCCAACCGCCGTTGAAAATTCTCCCGTTGAAGTTGAGTCCACGCCCATTGATTGCGAACCGTTGCCGCTTGCCGATGAATTAAGACCCAACACAAATGCGTCCTCGCTTGCGCTTACATCTCTGCCAATCGCAATACTGTTCACGCCGCTCGCTGTTGCGTTTCTGCCAATCGCTATTGCTCCCACTTCGCTCGCGGTGGCTCCCACGCCAATCGCGATGGAATCCCTGCCCGTTGCGCGCGACCCGGAACCAAGCGCCAATGAGTCCACGCCGCTCGCCTCCGCGTCCTGACCGAGAGCCGTTGAATTTGTTCCGGTCGCCTGTGAGTCCTGACCGGTAGCCGTTGAGTTAGTCTGTGTCGCATTCGCGTCCTGACCGAGCGCCGTAGAATTTGTTCCGGCCGCCCGTGAGTCCTGACCGGTAGCCGTTGCTCCAAATCCTAATGCAAACGTGCTCTGACCGAGAGCCGTTGAATTTACTCCGGTCGCCCGCGCGAACTGACCAACAGCCGTTGCCTCATGTCCGATAGCGTTCGCGGTCTGACCGATAGCCGTTGATCTCTCTCCCGCCCGTGAGCGCTCACCAACCGCCGTTGCTCCCAATGCGGTCGCGGTTCGCGGTATGACCGACAGCCGTTGTTCCAAACTGGGTCGCCCGCGCGCCCTGACCAATCGCCGTTGCCCTTCTTCCGCTCGCAACCGAGCGCTGACCGAGAGCCGTTGCGTCCTCTCCGCCCGCCTGCGCGTTCTGACCAATTGCCGTTGAATTTATTGCGGTCGCCTTCGCGTCCGCGCCGTATGCCGTTGAGTTGTCTCCCGCCGCTGTGGAGTTTGTTCCCGCCGCAGTCGCGGATGCGCCCGATGCCGATGTGTTCATTCCCAGAGATTGCGAACCGCCGCCGCTTGCCGATGAATTCAGACCCAACACAAACGCATCTGAGGTTGCGCTCACATCTCTGCCAATCGCCACACTGTTCACTCCGCTCGCTGTCGCGTTTCTGCCAATCGCTATTGCTCCCGTTTCGCTCGCGAGAGAGTTCACGCCAATCGCGATGGAATCCCTGCCCATTGCGCGCGAGTCCTGACCAAGCGCCAATGAGTCAATACCGGTCGCCTCCGCGTCCTGACCGAGCGCGGTTGAATTTTCTCCGGTCGCCCGCGCGTCCTGACCGAGAGCGGTTGAATTCTCCTGAGACGCCTCCGCGTTATGACCGAGAGCCGTTGAAAATATTTCGGCGGCGTATGAGTTCCGACCGACAGCCGTTGAGAATGTTCCGCCGGCAATAGATGCCTGACCGAGAGCCGTTGAAAATGTTGCGCTCGCCACCGCGAACTGACCGAGAGCCGTTGAACCGGTTCCGCTCGCCCGCGCGCTCCGACCGACAGCCGTTGAACTGGTTCCGGTCGCCCGCGCTATCTGACCGAGAGCCGTTGTTCCGGTTTCAGTCGCGGTCCGCGCCCTGACCGACAGCCGTTGCTCCCGTTTCGGTCGCATTCGCGCCCTGACCGACAGCCGTTGAAACCAATCCTATCGCCCGCGAGGTCTGACCAACAGCCGTTGAACTGTCTCCGGTCGCATTCGCGTTATGACCGAGAGCCGTTGATAAGGCTCCGATCGCAGACGCGCGCTGACCGAGAGCCGTTGAATTTGCTCCGCTCGCACCCGCGCCCTGACCAATAGCCGTTGAATTTGTTTCGCCCGCCCGCGCGTCCTGACCGAGAGCCGTTGTAAAATTCCCCGTCGCACTCGCGTCCTGACCAATAGCAGTTGCTCTCAATCCGCTCGCATTCGTGCTCTGACCAACAGCCGTTGATGCCGATCCGATCGCCCTCGCGCTCACACCGACAGCCGTTGTTCCTAACTGGGTCGCCCATGTGCCGCGACCAACAGCCGTTGAACTGCCTCCGCTCGCGGTCGCGCCCTGACCGACAGCCGTTGATGACGCTCCGATCGCATTCGCGCTCTGACCGAGAGCCGTTGCTTGAAGTCCGGTCGCGTTCGCGCCCTGACCGAGAGCCGTTGAGAACCCTTCGGTCGCCCGCGCGCGCTGACCAACAGCCGTTGTGCCCGTTGTGGTCGCGTTCGCGCTCTGACCCAGAGCCGTTGCAGACGGTCCGGTGGCGGACGCGCCCTGACCGACAGCCGTTGAAGTGAATTGTGTCGCCCGTGCGCCCTGACCAACAGCCGTTGCTCCCAATCCGGTCGCATTCGCGCCCTGACCAATAGCCGTTGAAATATCTCCGCTCGCCCGCGCGTTTTGACCGAGAACCGTTGAATCCTCCGCGCTCGCCTGCGCGTTCTGACCAATCGCCGTTGAGTTTAATGCGGTCGCCTTCGCGTCCGCGCCGTATGCCGTTGAGTTGTCTCCCGCCGCTGTGGAGTTTGTTCCCGCCGCAGTCGCGCCCGCGCCCGATGCCGATGTGTTCATTCCCAGAGATTGCGAACCGCCGCCGCTTGCCGATGAATTCAGACCCAACACAAATGCGTCCTCGCTTGCGCTCACATCTCTGCCAATCGCAATACTGTCCACGCCGCTCGCCGTTGCGTTTCTGCCAATCGCTATTGCTCCCGCGTCGCTCGCGAGAGAGTTCACGCCAATCGCGATGGAATCCCTGCCCGTTGCGCGCGACCCGGAACCAAGCGCCAATGAGTCAATACCGCTCGCCTCCGCGTCCTGACCGAGCGCCGTTGAATTTGCTCCGGTCGCCTGTGAGTCCTGACCGGTAGCCGTTGAATTTGTTTCGGTCGCACCCGCGCCCCGTCCGGTAGCCGTTGCTCTGTCTCCGGTTGACAGCGCGCCCTGACCGAGAGCCGTTGATGCCCCTCCGGTCGCAATCGCGCCCTGACCAACCGCCGTTGCTCCCAATCCGCCCGCGTTCGCGAGTTGACCAACGGATGTTGATACCTGTCCGGTCGCGGTCGCGCTATGACCGAGAGCCGTTGCTCCAAACTGAGTCGCCCGCGCGTCCTGACCGAGAGCCGTTGTTCTAAACTGAGTCGCCTCCGCGCCCTGACCAAAAGCCGTTGCTCCCGTTCCGGTCGCATTCGCGCCCTGACCGACAGCCGTTGTTCCGGATCCGCTCGCCCTCGCGTTCTGACCGAGAACCGTTGAATCCTCCGCGCTCGCCTGAGCGTTCTGACCAATCGCCGTTGAGTTTAATGCGGTCGCCTTCGCGTCCGCGCCGTATGCCGTTGAGTTGTCTCCCGCCGCTGTGGAGTTTGTTCCCGCCGCCGTTGCGGATTGTCCGGTCGCCGATGTGTTCATTCCCAGAGATTGCGAACCGCCGCCTTCCGCCGATGCGTTCAGACCCAGCACAAACGCGTCCTCGCTTGCGCTCACATCTCTGCCAATCGCAATACTGTTCACGCCGCTCGCCACCGCGTTTCTGCCAATCGCTATGGCTCCCACGTTGTTTGCTATGGCTCCCACGCCAATCGCGATGGAATCCCTGCCCGTTGCGCGCGCGAAATGACCGACAGCCAATGAATCCAAACCGTTCGCTATCGCGCGCTGACCGAGCGCCGTTGAATTTATTCCGCTCGCGTTTGAGTCCCCACCCAGAGATGTTGAATTCTTTGCGGACGCGCGCGCGAACTGACCGACAGCCGTTGAATTTTCTCCGAACGCCACAGCGAGCTGACCGACAGCCGTTGAACTCTCCTGGGTCGCCTGCGCGTCCGCGCCGAGAGCCGTTGATCCGCTTCTTCTCGCCACCGCGTCCTGACCGATAGCCGTTGTGAACGAACTTGTCGCCTCCGCGCTCTGACCAACAGCCGTTGATCCGAAACGGCCACTCGCACTTGCGCGCTGACCAAGAGCCGTTGATCTGGTTCCGAACGCGTTCGCGCCCTGACCCAGAGCCGTTGAGAATAATTTTGCCGCCCGCGCGTTCTGACCGACAGCCGTTGATGATTCTCCGGCCGCCCTCGCGAACTGACCGACCGCCGTTGACTTGAATTCGGTCGCAAGCGCGCCCTGACCCAGAGCCGTTGCTCCATCATCGCCCGCCCGTGAGTTCTGACCGAGCGCCGTTGAATCTATTCCGCTCGCCTGAGCGTTCTGACCAATCGCCGTTGAGTTTCTTGCGGTCGCCTTCGCGTCCGCGCCGTATGCCGTTGAATTGTCTCCCGCCGCTGTGGAGTTTGTTCCCGCCGCCGTTGAGGAGTCTCCGGTCGCCGATGTGTTCATTCCCAGAGATTGCGAACCGCCGCCGCTCGCCGATGAATTCAGACCCAGCACAAACGCGTCCGCAGTTGCTGTCACATCTTTGCCAATCGCAATACTGTCCTCGCCGCTCGCGGTCGCGTTTCTGCCTATCGCTATTGCTCCCGTTTCGCTCGCGCGAGAGTTCACGCCAATCGCGATGGAATCTCTGCCCGATGCGCGCGCTCCCTGACCGAGAGCCAATGAGTCAATACCGGTCGCCCGCGCGTCCTGACCGAGTGCCGTTGAATTTGTTTCGGTTGCCTGCGTGCCCTGACCGACAGCCGTTGAGAACCCTCCGGTCGCATTCGCGCCCTGACCAAGAGCCGTTGCTCTCGTTCCGGTCGCATTCGCGCTCTGACCGAGAGCCGTTGTTCTGGAATGAGTCGCATTCGCGCTCTGACCAACAGCCGTTGCGTAAAGTTCGGTCGCATTCGCGCTCTGACCGAGAGCCGTTGCGTAAAGTCCGGTCGCCTCCGCGCTCTGACCGACAGCCGTTGCTTGAAGTCCGGTCGCATTCGCGCTCTGACCGAGAGCCGTTGAAAACCCTCCGGCGCGGGAAAACTGACCAACAGCCGTTGCTCCGCCTCCCGCCTCCGCGCTCTGACCAACAGCCGTTCCTCCGCTTCCCGCCTCCGCGCTCTGACCAAGAGCCGTTGCGCCCAATCCGGTCGCATTCGCGCCCTGACCAAGAGCCGTTGCTCTATCCGCGCCCGCCCGTGAGGACTGACCGACAGCCGTTGAATCCACTCCGCTCGCCTGAGCGTTCTGACCGAGAGCCGTTGAATTTAATGCGGTCGCAGTCGCGTCCTGACCCACGGCGGTTGAGTTATCGCCCTGCGCTGATGAATTCGCGCCGTATGCCGATGAGTTGTCTCCCGTGGCTGATGCGTTATGCCCTCCGGCTGTTGCGGCTTGCCCCGATGCTACTGTGTTCATGCCGAAGGATTGCGAACCGCCGCCGCTCGCCGATGAATTCAGACCCAACACAAATGCGTCCTCGCTTGCGCTCACATCTCTGCCAATCGCCACACTGTTCACACCGCTCGCCACCGCGTTTTTTCCAATCGCTATGGCTCCCGCTTCGCTCGCAAGAGAGTTCACGCCAATCGCGATGGAATCTCTGCCCGTTGCGCGCGACCCGGAACCAAGCGCCAATGAGTCAATACCGCTCGCCCGCGAGCCCTGACCGAGAGCGGTTGAATTTGCTCCGGTCGCCTGTGAGTCCTGACCGGTAGCCGTTGAATTTGTTTCGCCCGCCTGCGCGCCCCGTCCGGTAGCCGTTGCTCTGTCTCCGGTTGACAGCGAGCCCTGACCAAGAGCCGTTGATGCCCCTCCGGTCGCAATCGCGCCCTGACCAAGAGCCGTTGCTCCCAATCCGCCCGCGTTCGCGAGTTGACCAACGGATGTTGATACTTGTCCGGTCGCGGTCGCGCTATGACCAAGAGCCGTTGCTCCAAACTGGGTCGCGCTCGCGTCCTGACCGAGAGCCGTTGTTCTAAACTGAGTCGCCTCCGCGCCCTGTCCGAGAGCCGTTGCTCCCGTTCCGGTCGCATTCGCGTCCTGACCAAAAGCCGTTGTTCCTACTCCGGTCGCCTCCGAGCCCTGACCAACCGCCGTTGCTCCGGACTGAGTCGCGGTCGCGTCCTGACCAAAAGCCGCTGAAAATTCTCCGCTCGCCACCGCGTCCCGACCAACAGCCGTTGAGAACCGTCCGAGCGCCTCCGCGCCCTGTCCGACAGCCGTTGCTCCAATCTGAGTCGCGGTCGCGGCCTGACCAAAAGCCACTGCTCCTACTCCGCTCGCCTCCGCGTCCTGACCGACAGCCGTTGAATCCGCCGCGCTCGCATTCGCGCTCTCACCGAGAGCCGTTGACCTGGTTCCGGCCGCATTCGCGCTATGACCGAGAGCCGTTGCTCCGCTTGTCGCACGCGCTCTCTGACCGACAGCCGTTGATCTACTTCCGGTCGCACGCGCGAGATGACCGAGAGCCGTTGATCTACTTCCGGTCGCGGCCGCGTTATGACCGACAGCCGTTGAATCAGTACCATCCGTCTGCGCGTGCGAGCCGACAGCCGTTGTTCCCCGTCCGACCGCCCACGCGTCATGACCGACAGCCGTTGCTCCCATCTGGACCGCGACCGCGTTATGACCGACAGCCGTTGATTCCCGTCCGGCCGCATGCGCGAGATGACCGACAGCCGTTGACCGAATTTCGCGCGCATTCGCGCCCTGACCAAGAGCCGTTGCTCCGGACCGAGCCGCCCGCGCGTTCTGACCGAGCGCCGTTGCGTCCACTCCGCCCGCCTGCGCGTTCTGACCAATCGCCGTTGAGTTTAATGCGGTCGCCTTCGCGTCCGCGCCGTATGCCGTTGAATTGTCTCCCGCCGCTGTGGAGTTTGTTCCCGCCGCAGTCGCGCCCGCGCCCGATGCCGATGTGTTCATTCCCAGAGATTGCGAACCGCCGCCGCTTGCCGATGAATTCAGACCCAACACAAATGCGTCCGAGGTTGCTGTCACATCTTTGCCAATCGCAATACTGTCCTCGCCGCTCGCCACCGCGTTTCTGCCAATCGCTATTGCTCCCACGTCGCTCGCGAGAGAGTTCACGCCAATCGCAATGGAATCCCTGCCCGTTGCGCGCGCTCCGGCTCCCAGCGCCAATGAGTCAATGCCGTCCGCCAGCGCGCCATGACCGAGCGCGGTTGAGTGAAATCTGGTTGCCCTCGCGCCCTGACCGACAGCCGTTGCTCCGACTCCGGACGCAATTGTGTCCTGACCGAGAGCCGTTGTATCAAGTGCGGACGCAAGCGAGTTCTGACCGAGAGCCGTTGCTCTGGCTTCGGTCGTCTGCGCGTTCTGACCGACAGCCGTTGTATCCATTGCGGTCGCGTTCGCGTCCTGTCCGAGAGCCGTTGCTCTAAATCCTATCGCCCGCGCGCCCTGTCCGACAGCCGTTGTGGACGTCTGACCCGCCTGCGCGCCCTGTCCGACAGCCGTTGAGCGCGTTCTGTCCGCGTTCGCGTCCTGTCCGAGAGCCGTTGCCCTGTCCCCGTCCGCAAGGGCTGAACGACCGAGAGAAGTTGCTCTCTCTCCGCCCGCCTGCGCGGCTTTACCCACTGCCGTTGAAAATGTTCCGGCGGCATTCGCGAACTGACCGACAGCCGTTGAATCAACCGCGAGCGCGTTCGCGCCCTGACCGACAGCCGTTGCGCCGGACTGAAACGCAAAAGCGCTCTGTCCGAGAGCCGTTGCGAACCTTCCGCTCGCCACCGCGCCCTGACCGACAGCCGTTGCGTCAGTCACGGCAATCGCGCCATGACCCAGAGCCGTTGCTCTTGCTTTATCCGCAGTCGCGAACTGACCGACAGCCGTTGACGAAGTTCCGCTCGCGTTCGCGCGCCGACCGACAGCCGTTGCCCCCGCCCTGTTCGCAAAAGCAAACTGACCGAGCGCCGTTGAAAACTGTCCGCTCGCCCTCGCGCTCTGACCGAGAGCCGTTGCTCCGCTGGCTCCGGTGGCTTGGGCGTTCTGACCGACAGCCGTTGCTCCGGACCCGCTCGCCCGCGCGCTCTGACCGAAAGCCGATGCGTTTAGATTATTCGCCTGTGATGCCTGACCGACAGCCGTTGAAGACACCCCGGTTGCGCGGGAAAAATGACCGACAGCCGTTGCTCCAATTTGAGTCGCCTGTGTGCCCTGACCGAGCGCCGCCGTATTCGGCTGAGTCGCCAATGCGCCCTGACCAAGAGCCGTTGCTCTAATTTCGGTCGCCTGCGAATCCGCGCCGACCGCCGTTGAATCCTGTCCGTCCGCTGTCGCACTCTGACCGAGCGCCGTTGATGATGCCTGAGTCGCGGAGGATAATTGACCAAGAACCGTTGTGCGCTCTCCGCTCGCAGTCGCAAACTGACCGACAGCCGTTGTGCCTTCTCTGGTCGCAAGCGAGCCCTGACCGACAGCCGTTGCGCCGTCATTTGCCGCGAACGCGCTCTGACCAATAGCCGTTGCTCCGGACTGAGTCGCCCGCGCGTTATGACCAAAAGCCGATGTATTTATTTCGGTCGCCTTCGCGCCCGTGCCGTATGCCGTTGAATTGTCTCCCGCCGCTGTGGAGTTTGTTCCCGCCGCCGTTGAGGAGTCTCCGGTCGCCGATGTGTTCATTCCCAGAGATTGCGAACCGCCGCCGCTTGCCGATGAATTCAGACCCAGCACAAATGCGTCCGCAGTTGCTGTCACATCTTTGCCAATCGCAATACTGTCCTCGCCGCTCGCCACCGCGTTTCTGCCAATCGCTATTGCTCCCGTTTCGCTCGCAAGAGAGCCCACGCCAATCGCGATGGAATCCCTTCCCGTTGCGCGCGACCCGGAACCAAGCGCCAATGAGTCCACGCCGCTCGCCCGCGAGCCCTGACCGAGCGCCGTTGAATTTGCTCCGATCGCCTGTGAGTCCTGACCGGTAGCCGTTGAATTTGTTTCGGTCGCCATCGCGCCCCGTCCGGTAGCCGTTGTTCTTTTCGCGGTCGCAAACGCGCCCTGACCGAGAGCCGTTGCGAACTCTCCGGTCGCACTTGAGCCCTGTCCCAAAGCCGTTGACTTTGTTCCGGTCGCATTCGCAAAATCACCGACAGCCACTGCGGCGCCAAAAGCACTCGGATCTCCTCCGGACCCGTCCGCAAACGCTCTGCGGCCAATAGCCGTTGATGCAAGTCCCGCTACTCTCGCGCCCTGACCGAGAGCCGTTGCTCTGGCTCCGCTCGCGAGAGCGCCCTCACCGAGAGCCGTTGAATCCACTCCGCTCGCCGTTGCGTTTCTGCCAATCGCTATGGCTCCCACGTTGTTTGCTATGGCTCCCACGCCAATCGCGATGGAATCCCTGCCCGTTGCGCGCGCGAAATGACCGACAGCCAATGAATCCAAACCGTTCGCTATCGCGCGCTGACCGAGCGCCGTTGAATTTATTCCGCTCGCGTTTGAGTCCCCACCCAGAGATGTTGAATTCTTTGCGGACGCGCGCGCGAACTGACCGACAGCCGTTGAATTTTCTCCGAACGCCACAGCGAGCTGACCGACAGCCGTTGAACTCTCCTGGGTCGCCTGCGCGTCCGCGCCGAGAGCCGTTGATCCGCTTCTTCTCGCCACCGCGTCCTGACCGATAGCCGTTGTGAACGAACTTGTCGCCTCCGCGCTCTGACCAACAGCCGTTGATCCGAAACGGCCACTCGCACTTGCGCGCTGACCAAGAGCCGTTGATCTGGTTCCGAACGCGTTCGCGCCCTGACCCAGAGCCGTTGAGAATAATTTTGCCGCCCGCGCGTTCTGACCGACAGCCGTTGATGATTCTCCGGCCGCCCTCGCGAACTGACCGACCGCCGTTGACTTGAATTCGGTCGCAAGCGCGCCCTGACCCAGAGCCGTTGCTCCATCATCGCCCGCCCGTGAGTTCTGACCGAGCGCCGTTGAATCCACTCCGCTCGCAATCGCGTTCTGACCAATCGCCGTTGAATTTAATGCGCTCGCGTTTGCGTCCGCGCCGTATGCCGTTGCGTTGTCCGCCACGGCTGATGTATTATGCCCGGTCGCCGTTGTGGCCACTCCCTCCGCCACTGTGTTCACACCCATTGATTGTGCGGCGGGGCCTCTCGCAAATGAATCTATGCCCACCACAAACGCGTCAGTTTCCGATGCGGACAGATTTTTACCAATCGCCACACTGTTCACGCCGGTCGCCACCGCGTTTCTGCCTATCGCTATTGCTCCTGTGGTTCCCGCAAAAGAGCCCACGCCAATCGCAATGGAGTCTCTGCCCAACGCACTCGCGTCCTGACCGAGCGCCAATGAGTCCGAGCCGCCCGCGGACGCCCTATGACCCAGAGCCGTTGAATTAGCCCCGCTCGCGCGAGAGCCCCTGCCGAGAGAAGTTGCATTCGGTCCGGCCGCATTTGCCGCCTGACCGACAGCCGTTGCATTCACTGATGTTGCCCGCGCGAACTGACCGACAGCCGTTGACTGAAATCCGCTCGCAAGCGCGCCCTGACCCAGAGCCGTTGAATTCATTCCGGTCGCCTGCGAGTCCTGACCAAAAGCCGATGAATCCTCTCCGTTCGCAGTCGAGTCCTGACCCACGGCGGTTGAGTTATCGCCCTCCGCCAATGAATTCGCGCCGTATGCCGATGCGTTGTCTCCCGTGGCTGTGGAGTTTGTTCCCCCGGCAGTCGCGGATTCTCCCGATGCCGTTGTGTTCACGCCCAGAGATTGCGAACCGCCGCCGCTTGCCGATGAATTCAGACCCAACACAAATGCGTCCTCGGCTGCGCTCACATCTCTGCCAATCGCTATACTGTTCACTCCGCTCGCCGTTGCGTTTCTGCCAATCGCTATTGCTCCCGCGTCGCTCGCGAGAGAGTTCACGCCAATCGCGATGGAATCCCTGCCCGTTGCGCGCGCTTTATGCCCAAGCGCCAATGAGTCAATACCGCTCGCCACCGAGTTCTGACCAAGAGCCGTTGAATTAAAGTTGGTCGCCTGCGCGACCTGACCGAGAGCCGTTGATGATGTTCCGAACGCACGCGCGAACTGACCGACAGCCGTTGAATCAAATCCGAGCGCATTTGATGCCTGACCGAGAGATGTTGTGTTTGCTCTGGCGGCACGCGAGAACTGACCGACAGCCGTTGTTGCTGATGCCGCTGCCCGCGAGCTCCGACCGACAGCCGTTGACGCGCCTCCCTCCGCACGCGCGCCCTGACCGAGAGCCGTTGCTCCAGTCTGAGTCGCCACCGCGCCATGACCGACAGCCGTTGAACTAAATCCGGTCGCTTGCGCTCTATAACCAACAGCCGTTGTAAGAGACGAGTCCGTCAGCGAGAAAGCACCGAGAGATACTGAGAAGTTTCCAAGCGCGCTTGATGCCTGACCGAGAGATGTTGCCACCGCTCCGAACGCATTCGCGCCATGACCAATAGCCGTTGCTCCCTCTTGGGTCGCATTCGCGGCCTGACCGAAAACCGTTGCTCCGATTCCGGTCGCATGCGCTCTATAACCAACAGCCGTTGTTCCCGTTCCGGTCGCATTCGCGCTCTGACCAACAGCCGTTGCTCCTAATTCGGACGCACTCGCGCCCTGACCGAGAGCCGTTGATGATGCCCCCGTGGCGGACGCGGCCTGACCAAGAGCCGTTGCTGTAAATTCGGTCGCATGCGCGTTCTGACCGACAGCCGTTGTGAACTCTCCGGTCGCATTCGCGCCCTGACCCAGAGCTGTTGATGCCGCTTCGGTCGCATACGCGTCATGACCAAGAGATGTTGATGCCTCTCCGGTCGCGTTCGCGCCCTGACCGATAGCCGTTGATGACCCTGAGGACGCATTCGCGCCCTGACCGACAGCCGTTGAAAATCTTCCGGTCGCATTCGCGTCCTGACCGATAGCCGTTGAATCCACTGCGGACGCATTCGCGCCTTGACCGAGAGCCGTTGCTCTTCTTCCGGTCGCATTCGCGCTATGACCGACAGCCGTTGAATCCGCTCCGAACGCCAGCGCGTTCTGACCAACAGCCGTTGATGATCCTCCGGTCGCATTCGCGTCCTGTCCGAGAGCCGTTGATGACTCTCCTCTCGCAAACGCGTCCTGACCGAGAGCCGTTGCTCTTCTTCCGGTCGCGTTTGCGCTCTGACCGACAGCCGTTGCTCTGAGTTGGGTCGCCGCCGCGCCCTGACCGAGAACCGTTGATAACCTTCCGGTCGCTTGCGCGTCCTGACCGACAGCCGTTGAACTCTCTTCTAACGCATTCGCGCTTTGACCGAGAGCCGTTGATAACCTTCCGGTCGCTCGCGCAAATTGACCGAGAGCCGTTGCCTGAGGTCCGGACGCGTGCGCAAATTGACCAACAGCCGTTGCCACCCTTCCGAACGCATTCGCGCTATGACCAACAGCCGTTGCTCCCCCTCCGGTCGCATTCGCGCCCTGACCGACAGCCGTTGCTCCAAATTCGCTCGCACGCGCGCCCTGACCGAGAGCCGTTGTTGCTATTTCGGTCGCGCGCGCGCTTCTACCAAGAGCCGTTGCCGAAACTGCGGACGCATCCGCGTTCTGACCGACAGCCGTTGAATCCGATCCGGTCGCCTGCGCGCCCTGACCGAGAGATGTTGAGTTCACTGCGGTCGCATTCGCGCTTTCACCAACAGCCGTTGAATTCACTGCGGTCGCATTCGCGGCCAAGCCGACAGCCGTTGTAAAATCTCCGCTCGCATTCGCTTTATGACCGACAGCCGTTGAGAACTTTCCGGCGGCACTCGCGTTCTGACCGACAGCCGTTGCCGCGATACCCGTTGCCCGCGAGCGATAACCGAAAGCCGATGCAAAAAATCCCGCCGCATTCGCGCCCTGACCGACAGCCGTTCCTCCCGCTCCGCCCGCCTGCGCGTTATGACCAAGAGCCGTTGAATCCCGTGTCGCCGCACTTGCGTTCTGACCGACAGCCGTTGAATTAGCTTCGGGCGCCCGCGCGTTCTGACCGAGAGCCGTTGTTCCCTCTCTTCTCGCAAACGCGGCCCGACCGAAAGCCGTTGAGTTCACTCCAATTGCCCGCGCGCCGTGACCGATAGATGTTGCTCCTGCTTCGGTCGCAATCGCGTTCTGACCAATGGCTGTTGTGCCAAATTTGGTCGCAAACGCTTGATGACCGACAGCCGTTGAACCGCCCTCCAACGCAATAGAGCCCTGACCGACAGCCGTTGTTCCCACTCCGCTCGCGGTCGCGGTATGACCGACAGCCGTTGAACTAACTGCGGTCGCCTGCGCGCTCTGACCGACAGCCGTTGAATTACTTCCTGTCGCACTCGCGTTTTGACCGACAGCCGTTGTTCTAAATTGGGTCGCGTTCGCGCCCTGACCAATAGCCGTTGCATCAGTTCTGGACGCGGTCGCGTTCTGACCCACAACCGTTGATCTAAATCCCTGCGACACCGCATTCTGACCAATACCCGTTGATTGTGCTCCGGTGGACCGAGAGCTCTGACCAACAGCCGTTGAGTGACCTCCGGACGCACGCGCGGTCTGACCGACAGCCGTTGCTCTATTTCCGGCCGCGCGTGCGAACTGACCGACAGCCGTTGTAGCAATATGGGTCGCCACCGCGCCCTGACCGACAGCCGTTGAATCCACTCTGTTCGCGATGGAGTCATCGCCGACAGCCGTTGCTTGAAACTGCGCCGCAGCCGCGTTATGACCCACCGCCGTTGACCGTGATGCGGTCGCGCGCGCAGACTTACCGAGAGCTGTTGTACCATCTTGGGTCGCGGTCGCGCTATGACCGAAAGCCGTTGAGTTCAGTGCGACCGCACGCGCTTTATAACCGACAGCCGTTGAAAAATCTCCGCGCGACTCCGTGCCAAGACCAAGAGCCGTTGATTCCGTTCCGACCGCAAGCGCGAAATGACCGAGAGCCGTTGATCCCACCCTGCTCGCAAGAGCAAGCTGACCGACAGCCGTTGCGTTGTGTGCGAGCGCACGCGCGCCCTGACCGAGAGCCGTTGATTGATGTCCGAGCGCGTTCGCGCCCTGACCGACAGCCGTTGAGGATGTTCCCCCCGCACGCGCGGCCGCGCCGACAGCCGTTGTGTTGTGTGAGGGCGCACGCGCCTCGTCACCGATAGCCACTGTGCGGCTTGCGGTCGCCTGCGCGTTTGTGCCAATAGCCGTTGAGTTTTGTCCCGACGCCAACGAACCGGGACCCTGAATAACCTGCGCACGCGCTTCAACAGCCAGAAGGACTGAAAAAACGCAGAAAGAAAACGCAACTATAAAGCGGGACATTCTTGCCACTAAAAAATCCTCCGCCCAACTTCAAAAATCATCATAAAAATATACAACTCCGCAACGCCCTATTACAAGCGCCACTAATAAAGAATTTCATTCATATTAAGCAAATCCTAAAAAATTGTCAAGACATACAAAGCAGTTTCTTGTGAATAAAAAAGTTTGTAAAAGATGTTTTTATCGGGTTGACATACGGACGGCTTTTTTTCACACTTCACACTTTCCGCCGCAAGCGGAGAAAAAGGAGGCAATAATGGCGACAGGAAAACGCGGAAAAATACGCAATTTGAACCATACCGTAACTATGAAACGCAAACGGAAGTTTGACTTGGAGTGGTATCTCAAAGAGGACAGAAAAAACTGGGTTCTGCCCGAAGTGCTGAAAAAACAGGCAAAAAAACTCGGAAACAAACCGTTTTTGCAGTTCGGCGCGGCGGAGCCGCTGAGCTTTCGGCGAACAAACGAGATGGCGAACAAGGTTGCCAACGCGCTTATAAAAGCGGGTGTGAAAAAGGGCGAAAAAGTTACCGTGTTGATGCCAAATTCGGACGACTATGTGATTGTGTGGTTCGGAATCCTCAAAGCCGGAGCCGTGATGGTTCCCGCGAACACGGCATATAAGGCGGATTTTCTGCAATATGTAATTGACTCTTCCGACTCAAAACTGCTTTTCATCGCCGAGGAGTATCTTGACAGAATGTCGCCCATCGCGAAGCGGATAAAAAAACTTGAAAGGGTTGTTGTGTGGACGCGCGCGGGGAAAACCAAATTTGACCGGCACGGGTTTAAGTTCGCGAAAATGAAGTCATACTCCGAATTTTTGCGCGGCGCGCGCACGGCGGAGCCGAAGGTTGAAGTGTTGTTCACCGACTACTCGCGACTGATGTTCACTTCCGGCACGACCGGGCTTTCAAAAGGGGTTATGCGCCCCTGCGCGGCGGATTACAGCAGTGCGAGAAACTGCGCCGAAATTATGGATGTGGGACCGGACGATGTTTATTTCACCTGCCTGCCGCTTTTTCACTCAAACGCGATGGTGATGACCGTTTATCCGGCGCTGATAAAAGGCGCGAAAACCGTTGTTGAGGAAAAATACAGCGCGAGCCGCTTCTGGAAGTGGATGAACGAATACAAGGTTACGAGATTTAACACGGTGGGAACGGTTTCTTATTTTATGTGGAACACACCGCCCGTGCCGGAAGAAAAGACGCACGGAGTGGGGCTGGTGCTCGGCTCTCCCGCCCCTCACGACATAATTGAAAAGTTTATGAAACGGTTCAACATAAAATTTATGGAGGGCTACGGATTGACCGAAACGGGGCAATGCACCTGGATGCGCCCGGGCGAGCCGTTCAGAGTCGGTTCCTGCGGAAAAGAGGCGCCCGGTTATGAAATCAAAATTGCCGATCCGGAATCGGACGAAGAATTGCCGCGCGGCGAGGTGGGGCAGATTATTGTGCGTCCGCGCGTGCCGAACATAATGCTTCACTACTACAACAAAATGCCGGAGAAAACGGTTGAGGATTTCCGCAATCTGTGGTTTCACACCGGAGACGCGGGCTGGATGGACAAAGACGGTTACATCTATTTTATGGACAGGGTGAAGGACTACATTCGCAGAAGGGGCGAGAACATAAGTTCATTTGAAGTGGAGAAGGTTGTGTCGTCTCATCCGGCGGTGAAGGAGTGCGCGGCGGTGGGCGTGAAAGCGGCTGAGGGCAAACACGCCGAGGACGAGGTTATGATTGTGATTGTTCCCGAAAAAGGCGCAAAACCGGATCCCGAAAAAATCGTCAAATTCCTTGAGCCGAAAATGCCGAATTTTATGATTCCGCGCTTTATGCGGTTTGTGAAATCACTGCCGAAAACGGGCACGGAGAGAGTTCAGAAAAACAAACTCAGGGAAAAGGGAATTACCGGAGACACTTGGGGAATTACCAAAGGCACCTGGAAAAAAGGAAACTGACGGTTTCCCGCTTTCAAATCCGTTTCAACGCCGGTTTAACCAAAAGCGGGTGAACCTTTCCAACCTCATCGGCAAGGAGTTTTGTCATTTCCCTTATATCCCACTGCGCCCCTTCGGACATTCGCAGATTTATCAGGTGATATAACTCCCACAGGGAGAAAACTCCGAGAACCTTTCTGTTGTGCGCGTTTGTAACGGCATAGGCGGCGGCTTGCGGCTCGCCCGCGTCATTTAGTTTTTCGTAAATACTTTCGCCCAATTCCGCCGCTTCAATCAAAAGCCCTTCGGCGCGCGCTTTTTTTACATTCGGCGGAATTGTGAGACCAAACGCGGTGGACGGCGCGGCGGCAAACCATTGCGCTTTTCTGTGGCGCAAAAGTTGATGCCAGCACGCCTCGCTGATGACAAACTCCGCGGAATACTCCACAAGTTTGAGCGCATCGTGCGGGTTGTCATATTTGCCGAGTCCTGAAACCGCCGCAGTGAAAAGCGCCGTTGCCTGTTTCAAAGTCAGGCGGTTTATGCCCGAACTTTGCGGCAGTCCGCTTCCATACGCCAGCCCCGCCGAAATGGCGCGAAGCGCGGGCGTCTGCGGGTTGCGCGCGCCTTTGCCCGTCCAGTCAACAAGACGGACAAACGGCGCATCGCCTGTTTTTGTCCGCTTTTTTGGCGCCACTGCGGAGCAAAAACGCTCAAGTTTCGCCCGCGTTTCTTTCAAGCGCGGATTCGGAGACGCATATTTCACAAGAGTCGGCACGCCGAAACGCACCTCGCGCTTCATCTCCTCCGCTCTCATTCGCGCTTCCGCATATTCGGACGACAGCAGTTTCATCAAACATTCCTCAACCGCGCGCGCGTTCGCCGTCATTCCGAGGTTGGTCATCGCCGAAAGGTTGAGCGCGTAACGCGCGTCTTCAAACGCGATTTTTTCAAGAACTTTTTCGCTTGTTTCCGGATTGGTTTTTATGAGATGAGAGAGGATTTGCGCGTTCAGTTTTTCGTAGATGTCATACTGCCGTGCGCAGACGTTCAGGAACTCGCGCGCGAGCGTTTTTTTTCCGGCGATTTCCGGCGGCACAACAAAATCGCGCGCGCGCGGTTTCTGGTATCTCTGCGAATATTCGGTGAAAGACAGATGCTCTCCGCACAGTTCAAGAAGCGATGAAAAAAGGCGCGAAACCTTTTCAACGCCAAGGTGAACCGAAGCGTGTTCGGCGACCGAGGCGTGCCCGTAATTCAAAACCCATTTTTCGTGAAACTTTTCCGCGCGTTGCCGTCCGCGCCCTTCCTCTTTTAGAACTGCCGCGATGTTTTCCTTGAAGCTTTTGGGACTGCGGCTTACATAGGCGAAAATCACCGCGATAACCTCTTCGGGCAAATCCGAAACGGCATAGATGTCGCCTTCGGGGTTGGAGATATATTTCGCCAGAATGGACTTCGCCGGAGTGGATTTCGCCGGAGTGGATTTTTTTGTCTTGCTCATTTCTTCCGCTTCGGCGCCGCAAGAACCAACTCAAGCGTCAGAACCCGCAACAACCGTTTTCCGCCGTCCTCAAAAATGGCGTCCATGCCGCCGAATTTCGCCGCTTCAAGCGCTTTCATTCCGCCGTCCGTAACGGTCTTTTCTCCAATCAGGCGGATTGTAACCGCGCCGATGTCATCTCTGCCGGCAATCTCCGATTTCTCCGCCACCTCCGCGCGCGCCCTTATGCTTTCATGCTCTCCGTCCGCGCCGGCGGCGTAAATCTCCCGCACAATATCAGACGGATATGTCGGCGCGTTGTGCGCTCCCGAATTCATTCCCAACTGAACCGCGAATGGAAAATGCCCGCTTACCGCGCCTTCGCACCGCGCCTTTACCGCGCCGCCGTAGCCGATAAAAACCGATGACGGCGTGTGATGAACCGCCGCGTCATTAAGGGTGGCGATTTGAAGCCAACTGAAATCCGCGAGCGGAATTCCCCGTTCAAATGAGCCGGAAAGCGCGTCTCCCTCGTTCAATTCCTCAAAAGTTTTTCCGGTGCCGCCCGGTGCCGCGTCCGGATTAAACACGGGCGGCAGGCACGCTTTTGAAATGTCAATTTTTTCGGGCTGAGGTTTGATTGTGCTTGATTTGTCGTATGCCGCGCCTTTTTCCGCGCGCACAAGAACCTGCCGCGTATAACTCAAAACCTCGGCGCCGCGCTGATTTAAAACAACCGTTTCCACCTGAACCGAGCCGTTTGTCGCGCCGTTTTTCCTGAACTCAACTCCCAGAACCGTTGACCGCGCCGAAACCGTATCACCCTCAAAAACCGGCTCGCCGAACACAAGGTTTGAGTATGAAAGATTTGCTATGGCGTTGAACGAAACATCGTGAACGCTGAGTCCGAACCCCGTGTTAAACACAAACCCCCTGCTCACAAGCGCGGGGTTTTTTATGCCGAATTCCTTTTCCTTGCGGCTCGCGTCCGGGTCAATGTAGCCGAGCGGGGCGGAAATACCGGTGTTCGCGGCGGGCGCTTCGCCGCCGAATTTTTTAACATACTGGCGGTTTCTCACCGGTGTTATCCGCACCGCGCCGTGATGGTAAATATCGCCCTCGCGAAAATCGCCGATATATCTTTCAGACGGAGGAAGTTTTGTCATTGTAAAACCTTGCGCACCTACTTTTCGCACCGCTCGCACGGGCAGTTTTCGCGCAGGAATTCAAAAGTGTAAATACCCGTGTCGTGCCCGTCATTCCATTTGAACTGCAATGCGTAAAGTCCCACTTTGTCAATCTTTTCGGCTTTTATCCGCGTGTCCCCGGAGCCCGGCACAATACGCGTTTTGAACGGCAGTTTTCCCGTTCTGCTTGTGGCTCTGAGACGGCGGCAGGTCGCGCACGGGCAGATAAGCCGCAAATCCTCGTATGCATAAACGCTGCTGTGTCCGTCGCTCCACTCTATTTGAAGCGCGGAATCGCTGAACTCGCTTATTTCTTCAGGTGTCGGCTTCATGGCGGATTTCATTCTACAACAACTGCGCGCGGTTTGACACGCGCCCGCCCCGAACTTACACTTTTCCCTTATGGGGCATGAAGTGGAAATAACCGCTCTTGAAGCGGTTGCCCACTGGTTTTCAGAGGCGAAACAGGCGGTAATTCTCGCGGGTCCCGAACTCACCTTTGAGGCGGGCATTCCGGATGCGGGCGAATTACAGTTCAATCCCGATATCAACAGTTTCAGGGAAGATGACTCCGTAAAGGAGGAGTATTGGGCGAAAATCGCCGGAATTTATCCGAAAATATCCGCCGCCGAGCCAACCGCCGCGCACGGGGCGATTTACGAACTGTCAATTCTGGGCGAGGTGGACTGCGTTATCACTCAGGCGGTTGACGGTCTGCTGATTAAGGCGGGTTGCGAAAAGGTGCTTCAAATTTATTCCTCAATCCACTGGGCGCAATGCCTCAACTGTTGGTGTCGGCTTCATGGCGGATTTCATTCTACAACAACTGCGCGCGGTTTGACACGCGCCCGCCCCGAACTTACACTTTTCCCTTATGGGGCATGAAGTGGAAATAACCGCTCTTGAAGCGGTTGCCCACTGGTTTTCAGAGGCGAAACAGGCGGTAATTCTCGCGGGTCCCGAACTCACCTTTGAGGCGGGCATTCCGGATGCGGGCGAATTACAGTTCAATCCCGATATCAACAGTTTCAGGGAAGATGACTCCGTAAAGGAGGAGTATTGGGCGAAAATCGCCGGAATTTATCCGAAAATATCCGCCGCCGAGCCAACCGCCGCGCACGGGGCGATTTACGAACTGTCAATTCTGGGCGAGGTGGACTGCGTTATCACTCAGGCGGTTGACGGTCTGCTGATTAAGGCGGGTTGCGAAAAGGTGCTTCAAATTTATTCCTCAATCCACTGGGCGCAATGCCTCAACTGCGGAAAGGATTACAGAATGATGGAGACACTTACCTTAATGTCCCGCAACAACCAAAAAATCCCCTCGTGCGCCGTCTGCCGAACCGGCATTATCAAACCGCCGCTTTCGTTTCCGGGGCAGCCGCTTCCGCATTGGGAGGTGCGCGAGGCGTGGATAAAGATTCAAAACTGCGACTTTCTGCTTTGCGCGGGCGCGGCTCTGGAAAATGAGCCGGTCGCGTCTTTTCCCGCTCAAGCGCGCGGCGGCGGAGCGAAAACAGCCGTGATAAGCGTGGCTCAGGGTGCGGCTGATGATTATGTTGACGCCGTGCTTTACGGAAGTTTGTCCGTTGTTCTGCCGGCGCTCGTTGAGGAAATCAAACGGATAAGCAGTGTTTGAAACCGCGCAGATTTAACCGGCGCGCAGCCTGAATTGTTAGAAACTCTTTATAGAACCGCGCGGTTCAAAGCGACAAAATTCATAACTTTTGCGCCGCGCGGAAGATTTTTTGAATTGTGTCCTCGCTTTGCACGGACACATTCAGTTTTTCACGGGACGGGGCGGTTCTATTCACTTTTCTGAAAGTTTTTTCACTTCGGCAAGAGCCGCGCCTTTGGCAAATCTGATTTTAAGTTCATCGCCTTTGCGGAGCGAAGACGCGTCCGTAACGGGCTTGTCCGACCCCGTTGTGCGGGCAACCGAATATCCGCGCTCCAGAGTCGCAAGCGGACTCAAACCGTCAAAACGCATGGCAAGCGCGGACAGTTCGTATTGCGTTTCCGCAAGATGCGACCGCGCGGCGCGGACAAGGGAATCGGAAACCGCGTCCAAATCCATCGCCGCGTAGGAAAGCGCGTTTTCAAGAGCGGCGCCGAGCCGCCGCCGAATCTCCGTGAGACCCCCGACCATATCCGCCTTGACCGCAACCGCCATTTCCGCCGCCGCGGACGGCGTTGCCGCGCGGGCATCAGCCGCAAGATCTGACGCGGTTATATCGGTCTCATGACCGACCGCCGAGACAACCGGCTTTGAACAGCCCGCCATGGCGCGGGCGACAATCTCCGTGTTGAAAGCCGAAAGGTCTTCGCCCCCGCCCCCGCCGCGCGCGACAATGACGATGTCAACACCGGTTTTTTCCAGACGGCTCAGGGCGAGCGCAATTTCCGCAGGCGCGGATTCGCCCTGAACAGACGCGGGCGAAACGGTTATTTCAAGGTTTGGAAACCTGCCGTGCGCGACCTTGATGATGTCCGCCAGAGCCGCGCTTGAGGGCGCGGTTACAACCCCGATTTTGCGGCAGAGAAACGGCAGCGGCTTTTTCCTTTCGGGCGCGAAAAGCCCTTCTTTTTCAAGTTTGGCGAGAAGTTGTTTGAGCGCAAGCGCTTCGGCTCCGGCTCCGCGCGGCTCAAGTGTGAGGATTGAAAGATTGACCGTGCCGCGCCGTTCGTAAAAATCGGTTTGACAACGGCACAGAACCTTCATTCCGTTTTCAGGAATGAAGCCGATATTAAAAGTGTTCCGCTTCCAGCACGCGGCGCGAATTTCGCTGTTTTCGTCCCGAAGGGAGAAATACCAATGCCCGCTCCGGTGCGCGGTGAAATCCGTTATTTCGCCCTCAACCCAGACAAAACCGCCGCCCGCCCCCCTGACCGCCGAGCCGATGAGCGCGTTCAGTTCGCTGACGCCGTAGATTTTGTCGCCCGTGAAGTCGTCAAACGAGGGAAGTTTTTCGGTCAATATTGATGCCCCTCGGTTTTGGCAAAACGCATATTCGCGCCTTCGGTGTCCGCTTCGTCAATGTTCGCGCCGATGAGGTGCGCGCCTTCAAGGTCGGCGTTTTTCATGTTCGCGCCCGCAAGATTTGCGCCTTCAAGGTTGGCTCCGTAAAGGTTGGCTCCGGTGAAATCGGCTCCGGTGAAATCACACCCTTTGCAGAACGCGAGTTTCATGTTCGCGCCCGCAAGATTCGCGCCCGCAAGGTCTGTTTCTGAAATGTCCGCCCACGAGAGGTCGGGCGTAGAGTCCGGATTTTCACCGCGCCAGAGGTTCCATTCGCCCGCGCCTTTTTTTACCGCTTCAATGTGTTCGGGGTTCGCCATTTGCGCGCTACCGCCCGGCGGCGGTAACTTTTTCCATTTTGTCGCCCTGTTGTATGGCGTCCACAACGTCCATTCCGTCAATAACTTTGCCGAAAACCGTGTGGCGTCCGTTCAGGTGCGGCTGGGGCGAATGGGTTATGAAAAACTGGCTTCCGTTCGTGTCGGGACCGGAGTTCGCCATTGAAATTACGCCGCGTGAGTGGACAAGCGGACTGCCCGCCGTTTCGTCCTCAAACCTGTATCCGGGACCGCCGCTGCCGGTTGCCGAGGGGTCGCCGCCCTGAACCATAAAATCCGCTATGACGCGGTGAAAAACAACGCCGTTGTAAAACCCCTCACCGGAGAGAAACACGAAGTTGTTGACCGTTTTCGGCGCGTGTTCGGGATACAGCTCAAGCGTGATCTTGCCTCTGTTTGTCTCAATCTCCACGACATAGATTTTTGAAGTGTCTATGCTCATTTCGGGCGGGGTGTCCCACTGTTTTGTTTCCGGCATTTTCTTTCCTCCGTATGGTTTCGCGGCCGAGCCGTTCGCAATAAAAAGCGCGGACGCGAGAAAAATCGCGGCAAGAACTTGTTTTCCCATTATTTTTGTTTTCACTCGCGGAAAAACCATTCTAACCGAATTCAAACGGCGCGGAAAAAGATTTCCGACACCTCCACTTTTTTTTGCGAATAGAACTCCGCGATTTCGCCGTTTGGCGCGGCATCTGTAAAGATGCGCTCAAGCCGTCCGCCGAAAGCGGATCTTCCTTCCGCGAGCCGGGCGGCGTTTTTAATGCCGTCCGAATCAAGAAACACCGCGGTCGGCATAATTTCAAGAATGTCCGCAAAGAAGTCCGCCTCGCTTTCCGCCGCCGCCAGACGCGCTGACGCGCAGAGAGGGAGAAACCTCACCGCGCGCGAAAACATATCGGCTCGCGGAAGGTGGCAGAACACCTGAGAGTCCCCGCTTAAAGCCGCGCCGGTGAGCGCGGAATCAAGAGCGCGCATAAAACCGCTTTGGGAAAATGTTTGCGGCTCGCTTTCCCGCCCCCGAACTTCAATGGCGGGCGCATCCGCACCGACGGACGAGAACATCGCGCTCAGTTCATCGGTCAATTTTTTGCTTTTAAGAAAACCGAATTTGAGCGCGGCTCTGAAATCAACAACTGCGCCGCCCGGTTTGGAGCCGCCGGATTTGGAAAGAAAAATCGCTTTTTTGGCTCCGCCCGAGGCAAATTCCGCGGCGGATTCGGGAGTCGCGGCAAACGCCGCCTTCGCGCCCGCCGTATCGCGCGAGCCCGGAGCAAACCCGCTTACCGCGACCCCGCCGAGCATAAGAACGGCGGTTTCGGAGACAAGCCCTTCATACGCGCCGCCGCACTCAAAAAACGCCCGGTCTCCGGACTTGAAACCGTCTCCCGCGAGAAAGGCAGCGATGCTGCGCACGTCCGTCTCAAAATCCTTCCAGGTTATCTGTTTCCAACTCCAGCCGTCCCGCTTCTGGACGAGAAGGGACGGGCCGTTTTCGGACACTCTGGCTTTTATCATTTCGGGCAATGTGTCGGGAAGCATTAAAACTCCGGCGCGGATGAACAAAAAGTTTTCCGCTTTTGAGCGGTATAATATACAAGCGCGCCCGCTCTTAAAACAAGGAAACCCCAAATGCCGCAAAACCATGCAGAAATAGACACCGGATATTTTTCCGAGCCGCTTTTCAAAAAAGCGGGGGGCGTTGTGCGCTCGCTCAAAGATGCGGGGCATTCCGCGTTTATGGTGGGCGGGTGCGTGAGGAATATGCTGTGCGGGCTCGCGGCGGGTGATTTTGACCTCACCACGAGCGCGACCCCGCAAGAGGTGCGGAAGATTTTTCCACGCACCGTTGCGGTGGGCGAAAGCTTCGGTGTGATTATAGTCTCAAAGGGGTCTGACAGTTTTGAAGTGGCGACTTTCCGTAAGGATTTTGATTACAAAGACGGCAGGCACCCCGAAACGGTGTCTTACGGAACGAGCGAAAAAGATGATGTGGAGAGAAGGGATTTTACGATAAACGGGCTTCTGCTTGACCCTGAAAACGGGGAGATTTTTGACTACGTCGGCGGGCGGAAAGATCTGGAGGCGAAGATTGTGAGAACCATCGGCGAGCCGGAGCGGCGGTTCGCTGAAGACCGCCTGAGAATGCTGCGGGCGGCGCGTTTCGCGGCGGATTTGGGTTTTGAGATTGAGCCGCGCACTTTCAGGGCGATTGTGAAAAATTCGCGTTTCATAGAGGAAGTGAGTGCGGAAAGGGCGCGCGATGAAATTGTGAAAATTCTAACGCACAGAAACAGCGGGCGCGGGCTGGGGCTTTTGCGCAAAATGGGGCTTCTCGCTCATGTTCTGCCCGAAGCGGACGCAATGGCAGGCGTTGAACAGCCGCCCGAATTCCACCCCGAAGGCGATGTGTTTGTTCACACACAGATTGTTCTGGACAAGTTGGCGGAAGACTCACCGGAGCGTTCGGGAGAGCTCGCGGTCGCGGCGTTGCTTCACGATGTCGGCAAACCGCCGACTTTTGAGAACAGCGACAGAATACGTTTCAACGGCCATGACAGGGTCGGGGCGGCAATGGCGAAAAAAATCTGCCGCCGCCTGAGGTTTTCAAACAAGCAGGTTGAGAGAATATCGGAACTTGTGCGCCATCATTTGAAATTCAAGGATATTTTCAAAATGAGGCAGAGCACGCTCAAGCGGTTTCTCGGAATGCCGTATTTTGAGGAGCATCTTGCGCTCCACCTTGCGGACTGCCTCGCGAGCCACGGAATGACCGATGCGTATGAGTTCGCCAAAACGAAATTGGAAGAAATGGGCGAAGAGGAAATCAAGCCAAAACCGATTTTGACGGGAAAGGATTTAATCAAAATGGGCTTTGAACCCGGACCGGAGTTTTCAAAAATCCTCGCCGAAATTGAAGAAGCGCAACTTGAAAACCGCCTCAAAACCAAAAAGCAGGCGGCTGAATTCGTGAAAGAGAAATACGGAAATAAATGAGGAGTTAGTCCTCAAATACAACTTTTCTGAAAGTAAAAACCGCGCGGAGCCGGAAAAAAATCCGGCTCCTTCAATAGCGGAGTTTATGCGTCTGTCCCGACGAAATCAGATCTTGCTCTGAAGCAGAAACGCAATGAGAAGCGCGTAAATAACGAGCGACTCAATAAGGGCGAGACCGATAATCATCGGCGTCTGAATCTTTGACGCCGCGCCGGGGTTTCTCGCTATTCCTTCAAGAGCCGCCGCCGTGGCGCGCCCCTGACCGAGTCCGGCAATCGCCGCCGCGATGCCTATCCCGAGCCCCGCTCCGAGCCCGATGCCGAGTTTGGCAAGATCACCCGTTTCTCCGGATGCCGCGGCCGCTTCCGGCGCGAAAGAAAAAACACCGGTAACTAAAAGACCGGTAACAATAAAAACAAACCTTTTCATCTTACTTCCTCCTTGAAGGTTATCTCCAAAATAAAATCAGTGGTGCGACTCCGCAAGCCCGATATAGATTGCGGAAAGCACGGTAAATATAAACGCCTGAAGAAAACTGACAAATATGCCGAGCCCGATAAAAATCACGGGCACGATGAAATGCGTCAAATTCATAAAAACACCCATAACCATGTGGTCGCCCGTGATGTTCATAAACAGCCGCAGAGAGAGCGAAAGGGGGCGCACAACGTGGCTCACAAGCTCAATTATGAGCATCAGCGGAGCAAGAAACGCGACCGGACCTAAAAACTGCCGCACGTAGCCTGCGCCATGCGCGCGAAAGCCGTAGAAGTTATACATTATGAAAATCAGAATCCCGAACGCGAGCGTTGTGTTGAGCGTACCGGTCGGCGGAAGAAAGCCCGGCACAACTCCGAGCAAATTGCAAAAAAGTATGAAGAAAAATGAGCCCGCAAGCAGAGGGAAATAGTGTTTTGCCTTCTCACGCGAGCCGAGAATGTTTGTGAGCATTGAGAGCAGAAAATCTATGCCTATTAACTCAACGAAATTCCTGAAAGACACCCTGTCCGAGGGCAAATCCGAGGTGTCGGCGGACACGCTTTTTTTGAAAAGCAACCCCGTTACAACAAGAAAAGAAACCACCACTCCGAGCCCGATTATATGGTCAAAGCGACCCAGCCCCAGCAAATAAAACCAACTAAAATGTTCCACTGTTCTTAGTAAGACCCGCCGTTATAACTCCCGCAACCCCGGCGGTCAGACCCGTAGTAAAACCTATAATATCCAAACTTGCAACCTTAACCAGAAAAACCACAATTCCCGCAAAAACCGCGATTTTCATAAAGAACAAAACTCCCGCCCGCACGCTTGAAATTTTGCCCTTTTCACCCCGTCCCGTGAACGCTGAAACTATGAGCCGCAGAACCAACACATCAGCCGCGAACAGCGCGCCTGAACACGCGGCGGCAAACGCGAAACCGCCTCCGAAAAACACCCATCCTATGAGCGCGGAGAGCGCGGCAAACACGAAAGCGAACCCTTCGAGCGCTCTCATCCGAACCTCCCGAGCGTTCTAAAGAGCAAAATCATTCCGCAAACCGTACCAAGAATAAGCCCCGCAACCGTCATATACGGCGTCTGGTTTGCCATTTTCGCGTCAATCCAGTCGCCCGCGAGAAGCCCTGTGGAAACCGCGACTGCGAACTCAATCCCCACAACCGCGAAAACCATCCACCTATTTTTCATCGTTCGCCCCTCATCGCCCGCCCCCCGCGCAAACACGCCCGAAAGCGTATTCAATCGCTTTGATTGTTTTTTGAATATCCCTTTCGGTGTGCGCCGTTGAAACAAAAGCCGCCTCAAACTGAGAGGGCGGAAAAAGAACACCTTTTGAGCGCAGGGCGGAGTGAAAAACGCTGAATTTCCCGGTGTCGCAACGCAGAGCGGAGACGTAGTCCGTAACGGGGTCGGGCGAAAAAAAGACCGTCAGCATTGAGCCAACCCGATTGACCGTAACGCAAACGCCGTTTTTTCGCGCCGCGTCCGCCGTGCCTTGCGCGAGGGAGGACGCGAGGCGGTCAATCTTTTCATATCCGCGTGCGCCGATGCCCGTGATTGTGGCTATCCCCGCCGCGACCGCGAGCGGATTACCCGAAAGCGTTCCCGCCTGATACACGGGACCCAGAGGCGACACCATGTCCATAATCTCTTTTCGCGCCCCGAAGGCGCCAACCGGAAGCCCTCCCCCGATGATTTTGCCGAGGCAGGTTATGTCCGGCGTTACGCCGTAAAGCCCCTGCGCGCCCAGGCCCCCTTTGCCGCGCAAGCGGAAGCCCGTTATGACTTCGTCAAAAATCAAAAGCGCGCCGCGCTCACGCGAGATTTTTCGCAGGAACCTCAAGAAACCCCGTGCGGGAGGAACAACTCCCATGTTTCCCGCGACCGGCTCAACCACAATTGCGGCGATTTTTCCGCCGCGCCACGCGAAAAGTTTTTTCACTGAATCCGTGTCGTTGTATTTTGCCGTGAGCGTTTGCGCGGTAAACGCATTGGGCACGCCGGACGAACCCGGACGGGCGAAGGTTGCCGCTCCCGAACCGGCTTTTACAAGCAGATGATCGGCATGGCCGTGATAGCAACCGTCAAACTTCACAATCAGGTCGCGCCGTGTGAACGCTCTGGCAAGACGCACGGCGCTCATAAGGGCTTCGGTTCCGGAATTGGTCATTCTGACTTTTTCCACCGATTTGAAAGATTTTGTAACAATTTTCGCGAGCTCAATCTCCGGCTCGCACGAAACACCGTAACTTGTTCCCGCGCGGGCGGCGGACGTTACGGCGCGAATAACCGAGGGGTGGGCGTGCCCGATTATGAGCGGACCCCATGACGCGATGTAGTCCGTGTAGCGGTTGCCGTCCGGATCGTAAACCGTTGCGCCTTTTGCTTTTGAGACGAAAAGCGGCGAGCCGCCGACCGCGCTGAAAGAGCGCACGGGGCTGTTCACTCCACCCACAAGAACATTTTTGGCGCGGTTGAAGAGCACGGACGATTTGGCATTTTTAAGTTTGGTTTTTTTCACCATCGGGCGTTCCCGCCACCGAAGGCGCGGGTGGGGGATAGCGGGAGTGAGATAGTATAGGGGGCAAGCGCGTTTTTTCAATCGCGGGCGCGTATGTATATTTTGAGTTATGAGGAAATCTCCGCCAGCAGCCACAGAGCCGGAATTGACCGCCATAGGAATAACGTGCGAGGGCGGAAGATTCACTTTGCCCGAAAAAGCCGCCGAAGCCGTGCGGAGTGCACGCGTTTTTTCCGGCGGAAAAAGGCATTTTGAAAAAGTCCGCGATTTGCTTCCCGAAGGCGCGCGGTGGATAGATATGGACGGCGACATTGAAAAAACCCTGCGCGCTTACGACCGCCATCTGGACACCCGGGGCGGAACGATTGTTATTTTCGCATCCGGCGACCCGCTTTTTTACGGAATCGGTTCCACAATAAAAAAACTGCGCCCCAAGCGCAAGTTAAAGGTTTTTCGCGCTCCGAGCAGCATAGAGACTCTCTTGCGCAAAGCGGACATCATTTGTGAAAACATCGCTTTTGCTTCGGTTCACGGGCGGGACTGGCACGAACTTGACGCGGCTTTGATAGCGGGAGAGAAACTCACGGGACTTCTTACCGATGCCGTGAACTCGCCGGATTCCGCGGCGCGGCGAATGATTGAATACGGATTTGAGAACTACAAATGCGTAACGGGGGAAAACCTCGGGGAAAAAGACGAAAAAATCCGCGCACTCACGCTCAAAGAGACCGCGCGAAGCGATTTCCGCCAGCCGTGCGCCGTAATACTTGAAAAAACTGCGGCGCCGGAGCGGGAGGAAAAACAGTTTGAAACGCTTCCGGGCAGACCCGGAATGATAACAAAACCGCCCGCCCGCGCACGGGCAATTGAGCGCCTTGAACTTGGAAAGTTTGAGCATTTTTGGGACATCGGATTTTGCACGGGGTCGGTTTCAATTGAGGCGCGCCGCCGTTTTCCGCGCGTGCGTGTTACGGCTTTTGAAAAAAATCCGCTTTGTGAAAAACTGATTGAAAAAAACGCGAAAAATTTTTCCGCGCCCGGAATAAAAGTTGTGATGGGCGATTTTTTTAAATCCTCGCCGGAAAAACTGCCCGCGCCGGATGCGGTTTTTATAGGCGGGCACGGCGGGCGACTCGGAGAGATGATGGAAATTCTCGGAAAAATCATGCGGGCGGGCGGAAAAATTGTTCTCAACAGCGTTACGGAAAAAAGCGGAAAAACATTCCGTGCGCGCGCGGAGGAAGCGGGGTTTGAATTTGAAGCGTGCGTGACCACGGGAAATATTGAGATTTTAAGCGCGGTGAAAAGATGAAAAAAATCGCAATAATAGCAGTCTCGGTGGCGGGAACAAAAATTGCCCGCGAAATCGCGAAAGAAATCCCGGACGGAAAAACTCTTGCCGACATTGTTTCAACCCGAAAAGGCGCGGGGATTAAAACCGTAAAATCAATCGGCGTTTTTACGGCGGAAAACTTCGGGAAATATGACGGGTTTATTTTCATAGGCGCGCTTGGAATTTGCGTCCGCTGTATTGCGCCGAACATAAAAAATAAAAAAACCGACCCGGCGGTCGTAAATGTTTCCGAAGACAAACTTTTCGCACAGTCAGTTCTGTCGGGACACGAGGGCGGAGCCAACAAACTCGCGGAAAAAACGGCAAAAATTATCGGAGCCGAGCCCGTTATCACAACGGCGACCGAAACCCGGCCGAAATCCCTTTTCGTGGGACTTGGAAGCCAAAAAGGCGTGGAGCCGGACGATTTTATAAAATCGTTTGAAAAAGAAATGAAAGCGCGCGGGTTTTCGCTTTTTGAGGTCGCCGTGATTGCTTCGGCGAAAATAAAAGAATCCGAGCCCGCTTTTGCCGCGCTTGCGGAAAAACTTAAAATTCCCTTTCGCGTTTACGATGAAAAACATCTGGCAAAAATCCCCAAGCCAAACCCGTCTGCGATAGTGAAGAAAAAAACCGGAACGGACGGCGTTTGCGAGCCCGCCGCACTCGCGGTTTCGGGAGCGAAAAAACTCATCGTTGAAAAAACAAAAACAACCCTGCCGTCCGGCAAAAAATACACGTTTGCGGTTGCGGAAAATCCGCGCCCGTCTCTCGTGGCGATAGTTGGCGCGGGACCCGGAGACCCGCGCCTTATAACGGTTGAGGGACGGGATTTAATACGGCGGGCGGATTTGATTCTTTACGCGGGAAGTCTCGTGCCGGAAAATCTGATAAAAAATGTAAAACCCTCCGCCACAGTGAAAAACTCCGCCGTTATGACGCTTGAAACGCAAACAAAACTTATGGAAAAGTTTTACAAAAAAGGCGCGTTGATTGTCCGCCTTCATTCCGGAGACCCGTCAATTTACGGAGCGACCCGTGAGCAGATGGAAATTCTGGACAAGAAAAAGATGGAATATGTGATTGTGCCGGGAGTTTCATCTTTTCAGGCGGCGGCCGCGCGGCTTGAGACGGAGTTTACCGCGCCCGAAATTTCACAGTCAATAATTCTCACCAGAGGCGAAGGAAAAACTCCCATGCCAAAAGGTGAAAAACTTTCTGAAATGGCAAAGCACCGCGCGACTATGTGCATTTTTCTTAGCGCTAAAATGGGGCGGAAAGTGCAAAATCAACTGCTTGAACATTACAGCCCCGAAACTCCCGTTGCCATTCTTTACCGCGCGACATGGGAGGACGAAAGAATTTGGCGCGGTGAATTAAAGGATTTGGCGGACATAATCCGCGAAAATAAACTCACCCGAACCGTTCTTATTGTTGTCGGAGACGCGCTCGCGAAAAGCGGCACGCGCTCGCGGCTTTACCATCCGCAGTGGCGGCATCTGTTTCGGGCGGAGAAAAAAAAGGAATTGCGAACGCCGGACATTATGGTATTTGGCGGAACAACGGAGGGGAAAAAGGCGGCGGCGGCGTTGGACAAACAAAAAACGCGCTATTTTTATTCCACTAAAACAAAAACGGATTTTCAGCCGTCTGAGTTCTGCGAATACATACACGGGGATTTGAACGGCAAATCGTTGCCGCAATTTGCCAAAAAAAATAAAATCAAACTCATCATAAATGCCGCGCATCCGTTCGCACGCCATTTGCACGCGACTGTTTCGGAAATGTCGCGAAAAATGGAAATTCCCGTAATAAGATTTGAAAGAAAATATCCGCAAAGAATAAATCACCGGCTTGTTTGCTATTGCGAAAGCTACGCGGACGCGGTCAAAAAATTAAAAAACCGCAAAGGCGCGCGTCTGATTTTAAGCGGTGTTCAAACGCTTGAAGAGTTAAAACCGCTCTGGGAAAACGGATGCGTGTGCTACGCCCGCATTCTGCCGCGTGAAACTTCGGTCGCGGTTGCGGAAAAAGCGGGTTTTCCAAAAAACCGTCTTGTAATGGAAATGCCGCATCGGGACATTAAAAAAGAAAAAATGTTTTTCGAAAAACTGAAAATAAAATC
Source organism: Candidatus Mycalebacterium sp. (assembly GCF_977828045.1). Taxonomy (NCBI): domain Bacteria; kingdom Pseudomonadati; phylum Thermodesulfobacteriota; class Candidatus Dadabacteria; order Candidatus Nemesobacterales; family Candidatus Mycalebacteriaceae; genus Candidatus Mycalebacterium; species Candidatus Mycalebacterium sp. Next base: position 111,630 of record NZ_CDWCUL010000006.1, read on the forward strand.
AGTCGTAACAAAAGAAAGCGGGAACAGCGGGGGACAGAACGCCAAAATAAAAGCCGCCATTGAAACGGGCGTAAAAATCGCCGTTATAAAACGCCCCGTAAAACCGCTTTTCAACCGTGCGGTTTCTTCGGAAAAAGATTTAATCCGCGCCGTGAGGGAAATTAAAAATGTGTCTTAGTCCGCCCCCTGAAAACCTGAAAAAAATGAAAACGGGACTAACCACGGGAGCGTGCGCGACCGCATGTGCAAAAGCGGCGGTTATGAGCATATTTGAGAGAAAAAAAATAAAAGAGGTGAAAATTGAACTGCCCGGCGGAAAAACGGCTGATTTCAAAATTAACGATTGCAAATACGGAAAAAACAGCGCATCCGCCACAACCGTTAAGGATTCGGGAGATGACCCTGATGTTACGCACGGCGCGGTAATCGGCAGCAAGGTTTCTCTCAACAGCACGGGGAAAATCCGTTTTCTCACGGGCAAGGGAGTGGGAACCGTAACTCTTTCGGGTCTTGGAATAAAAGTGGGTGAGCCGGCAATAAACAGAGTTCCGAGAAAAATGATTGCCGAAGCGGTTGGCGGACTGCTTAAAAAAAACGGACGCGAAAATGCGGGCGCGGAAATAACGGTTTTTGTGCCGGAAGGTGAAAAACTCGCTAAAAAAACCCTCAATTCGCGGCTCGGCATTGAAGGCGGAATATCCATAATCGGCACAACGGGAATAGTGCGGCCATTCTCAAGCGCGTCCTATGTGGCAAGCATAATTCAGGCGGTCAAAATAGCGTCTGAAAACGGATGCGCCCATCTGGCCGCCTCATCGGGCGGAAGAAGCGAAAAGATCCTCCGCAAACAGTTTCCCGCCTTGCCTGACTACGCTTTTGTCCAATACGGCAACTGGATTGGCAGACTGCTTGATGCGACTCAAAAGAGCGGAATACAAGACCTGACCCTTGTTACAATGATTGGAAAGGCGGTGAAACTCGCAAGTGGGGATATGGACACTCACAGTGGAAAAAGTGAATGGAACAAGGAGCTTATGGCGAAAACGGCGAAAAAAGCGGGCGCGGATAAAAATGCGGTGGAAAGAATTCAAAAACTGAACATAGCGCGGCGTCTTGAAGAGATTTTCCCCGTCCGGGCGGGTGAGCCGTTCTATTCCGAACTTCTTAAACAGTGCCAGAAACACTGCCGGAAAAGGTTCAACGGCGCTCTCACGCTCGCTCTTGTGTCGGCGGACGGGCAAATTGTGTGGTATCCTGAAAAACCGGATGTCTGAAAAAACGGCAAAAATCTTCCCTTTCGCGGCGATATGCGGGCAGGACGACCTGAAACTCGCACTTATGCTCTGCGCTGTTGACGCGCAAATAGGCGGAGTTCTCGCGTGCGGCGAAAAGGGGACCGGAAAAACAACGGCGGTCCGCGCCATTGGAGACATGCTTTCGGATGCGGATTTGAATTTCCCCGTAATTAACCTGCCCATCGGCGCCACCGAAGACAGGGTTCTCGGAGCCGTTGATTTGGAAAAACTGATAAATGAAAAGCGGCAAATCGTCCGCTCCGGGCTTCTTGAACAGGCGGACGGCGGAATCCTTTACATAGACGAAGTCAACCTGCTTGACGACTATCTGACGGACATTCTGCTTGATGCCGCGGCGGCGGGCGAATACATGCTTGAGCGAGACGGAATTTCCCGGAAAGTGAAGTCGCGCTTTCGCCTCGTGGGAACAATGAACAGCGAGGAAGGCGAACTCAGGCCTCAACTTCTGGACAGATTCGGGCTTTGCGTTGAAATAAAATCCCCGGATGACCCGCAAACGCGCAAAACCGTGGCGCGCAGAAGAATGGAGTTTGACTCCGACCCGGAGGTTTTTTGCGCGGGTTTTGAAAAAGAACAGAAAAAACTGCGAAACAAAATAATTAAAGCGGTGGAAAATCTGGACGATGTGGCTGTCGGAGAGGAAATTTTTGACAGAGCATCGGAAATTGCCCTTTCAAGCGGGGCGGAGGGAATGAGAGCCGACATACTGATTGTAAAAGCGGCGCGCGCCCTCGCCGCTCTTGAGGGCGGGAATGAGACGGCCGCGGGTGATGTGGAAAAGGTAGCGCCTTTTGTTTTGCGACACCGCGCTCAAACTCCGGCGGATGAGGAAAAAAAAACTCCGAAAATTCCCAACCTGAGAACCGCGACTTAAAAAACAGCGCGGAACAACACGAAATAAAAGACGTTTCCGAATCGCTTTCCGATTACGGATGGTTTCCGAGAAATGAAAAACTGTTCGCCGCGAACGGTGATTTTTGTGCGATGAAAATAGAAACCGACCCTCCGGCCGCACGGCGCGGGCGGGTTGATTCCGAAGAGATAAACGCCGCCGCGCGAAACGGAAAACAGAGCATGGAAAAAATAGACGTCTATGAAACAGCGCGGAATTATATGATGCGCGGAGAGTTTTCCGAAAAAAATAAAATAGAGCGCGGACGCGGAAATATGAAGGTTGTTTTTATCGTTGATTCAAGCGGTTCAATGGCGCTTGGAAAACAAATTTCACACGCAAAAAAAATCATTGGCGAAACTGCCCGGAAAAACAGGGGGAAAGTTATGGAGTTTTCAGGAGTGGCTCTTTATGAGGACAGCGCGCGGATTTTTTCACCGCCGGGCACGGATGCGGAGAAATTAATTTCCAACCTCGCCGAACTTAAAACCGGAGGCAGAACAAACATGAGCGCGGGGATTGCGCTCGCGGGGAAAATGCTGAAAAAATCGCGCAGCGCGAAAAAGAATAACTCCGCGCTGTTCATATTCACGGACGGAAGAATTAATTTCTGCGAAAACGGAAAAGAGCCCTTTGAAGACAGCGTTAAAAAATTCAAAACAATTATCGGCGCGCGCGCAAAAACAACCGTGGTTGACACCGAAACGGGGTTTGTAAAAATAGGCGCAGCGTCAAAATTCTCCGAAGCCATAGGCGCAAATTACACGCGAACGGGAAAAATGGAGGCTGTAAAATGAAGATTTACACAAAAAAGGGAGACGCCGGAAAAACGGCGCTTTTCGGCGGAAGGCGTGTTGACAAAGATGACACGCGGGTCGAGTGCTACGGAACGCTTGATGAGGCGAATTCAACAATCGGGCTTTTGCGTTCCAAACTTGGAGAAAAACACCGGTGGCAGCCCGGGTTGCATAAAATACAGAAAGACATGATGGATATGATGTCGCATCTGGCGCGTCCGTCGGATTCGCACAAAAAAAACACAAACCCCCTGCCTGTTGACGGCGCGGAATTTTGCGAAAAATGGGTGGACGAGCTTGAAGAAAATATGTCGTCCCCTTCGGACTATTTTCTGCTTCCCGGCGGAAATGAAATATCGGCTTTGTGCCATATCGTAAGAACGCAGATAAGAAGAGGCGAGCGCAAACTTGTTTCGCTTATGAAACAGGACGAGGTAAATTCGGCTATCGCCGCCTACATAAACCGCCTTTCGGATCTTTTCTTCACTCTGGCGCGGGCTGAAATGGACGCCGCCGGAATGTCTGAGGAAAAATGGCAGCTTTTTCTCTACAAAAAGAAAAAGAAATAAAAATCACAGTTTTTTGAGAAAAGAGGCGAGAATTCTTTTCGTGCCCGCGGACGGAAATGAAACCGTTATATCAGCATTGTCACCCATGCCTTCAACCTTCACAATTTTTCCGCGCCCGAATTTATTATGGAGAACAAAACCGCCCGCGGCAAAACCGTCCGCGACCTCGTGCGAATTTTCGGGAGCGGGAACAAAAAGCGGCTGAGTATCGTCATCCGGCTCCGTTTCCGGGCGAAAACGAAACGCCGGCTTGAAATTTTCATACATTTTTAATTCATCGGGGATTTCGTCAAAAAACTGCGAGGAGATCATTGACTCCTTTTTTCCGTAAAAATTCCTTTGAATCGGATAGCACAGAAAAAGACGCTTTTTCGCGCGCGTCATACCCACATAAAAAACCCGCCTTTCCTCCTCAATGTCGCTGTCATCGCGAACCAACGGAATCACATTTTCGTTCACGCCGACTATAAAAACAACCGGAAACTCAAGCCCTTTGGACGCGTGAAGTGTCATGAGTTTTACCGTATCGTCTCCGGTCTCCGTGTCCAAATCACTCGCGAGTGCCACCTGCTCAACAAAATTCCGGAAATCCGCTTCGCCCTCCTCGCGCTTGTCAAACTCATGCGCGGAATTTACAAACTCATCAACGTTTTCTTTTTTATTTTCATCCTTTTGAAGAAATTCACGGTAACCGGTTTTTTCAACAACCTCTTTGAGAGTCTCAGCCGCCCCCCTGCCCCGGGCGAATTGTGAGAGGTTTTCAATCATAAGCGCAAATTTCCCGACCGCGCGGACGGCTCTTTCTTTCAAAAAATTCCCTTGCGGGGTGCGGCGAATTGCCTCCATTATTGAAATTCCGTTTGAAGACGCGAATTCCGAAAGTTTCTCAACAGTCGTGCCCCCTATTCCCCTCGACGGGGTATTTATTATTCTCAAAACCGCGGCGTCATCGGCGGGATTTAAAAGAAGACGCATATAGGAAATTAAATCCTTTATTTCTGCGCGGGCGTAAAAACTCAAAGCGCCGACAACAACGCAGGAAATTCCGTCTTCTTTGAAAAACCTTTCTTCAATAAGGCGGGATTTGCTGTTTGTGCGGTAAAGAATGGCGAAATCACCCGGTGAAAAATCGCCTGTTTCCACAAGCGATTTAATTTTTAAAACCACGAAATCCGCCTCGTCAAACTCGTTGCGCGCCTCATAAATCCCTATCGGCTCGCCGCTGTCGCGGTCGGTGCGCATATTTTTCTTTACGCCGAAAACATTGTTACCTATAACGGCGTTGGACGCGTCAAGTATGTTCGCGGTTGAGCGGTAATTTTTTTCAAGATGAACTATTTTTGAACCGGGAAAATCATCGGCGAAACCCAGAATATTTTTAATTTCCGCTCCGCGCCATCCGTAAATTGACTGACTGTCATCGCCGACCGCGCAAATTTCAGCGTTGTCCTGCCCGAGCATTTTTATAAATTGATACTGAACGCGGTTCGTGTCCTGATATTCGTCAACAAGAATGTGTTTGAAACGGTCTCTGTATTTTTCCAGAACATCGCAGTTTTTCTCAAAAAGTTGCGCGACAAAAGAAAGCAAATCGTTAAAATCAAGCGCGTTGGCGCTTTCCAGGGCGGCGGCGTATTTTTTCATCACTTCCATTTTTTCCAAAACATCTTTTTCGCCCGGAGAAAATGAGTTCCGCAGGGGCGGAAAACTGTTGTCTCTTTTGAATCTTTCAATTCGGCTTCTCACAACCCGGGGCGGCAGAATTTTTTCGTCTATCCCCATTTCCGTGAGGATTTTCTTCAACACGCTCATCTGGTCGTTTGTGTCGTAAATCACAAAGCCGCTTGTATATCCAAGCCCCAGTTTTTCAATGTCGTTGCGCAGTATGCGTGAGCAGATTGAATGAAAAGTTCCGAGCCATATGCCCGAAATTTTATCGGGAACAAAATTCTCCACCCTGTTTTTCATCTCGCGCGCCGCCTTGTTTGTGAAGGTAACGGCGAGAATTTCCGAGGGGGACACGCCTTTTTCATTTATGAGAAACGCTATACGGCTTGTAAGAACGCGGGTTTTACCCGAACCCGCTCCCGCAAAAACAAGAATATGCCCGCCCGTGTGGCAAACCGCCTCAAACTGTTCGGGGTTGAGATTTTCCACGGGAAAGGACGGAGAGGCGGAGCTGGGTTTGTTTTCACTCATCTGCGGATTTTTAGTTTTTGTCTTCGCCCGGAACGGTTTCTTCATGGACAAAATGTATGCCGCATTCCTTGTCGGAATCCGATTCCCACCACCATCTGCCGGCTCTTGAGTCTTCTCCGGGGGAAATTGCGCGCGTGCACGGCGCACAGCCGATAGAGGTGTAGCCCATGTCATACAGTTTGTTGTAGGGAACATCGTTTGATTTCACATAGTCCCAGACGCGCTCCTCGGTCCAGTCCACAATGGGGTTGATTTTTAAAATCCCGCCGTGAATGTCGTCTATTTCAAATTTTTGCGCTTCCGCCCGGCGCCCGGTCTGGTCTCTGCGCAGAGAGGTTATCCAGCAGTCAACGCCTGAGAGGTATTTGCGCAAGGGGTTCACCTTCCTTATGCCGCAGCACAAATGCCTGTTTTCCACCCCTTTGTAGAAAAGATCCATGCCGTGCGCGGAAACCATTTCCTCAACCTCGGCGGGGTCGGGCGTGAGAACTTCCACTTCAATGCCGTATTTTTGCCTGACCTTCTCCATTGTTTCGTGAGTTTCGGGATTGAGCCGCAATGTGTCAATTGTAAAAACGCGCGCGCCCGGATTGACGCCCAGAAGGATGTCAAGCACAACCGAGCCCTGAGACTGAAAACTTGTCGCGAGCGCGACTTTGGGATGAAGCTTGGCGATTGCCCACGAAAGAACCTCTTCGGGCCCCTTGTCCTCAAACCGCCTGTTAAGCTCCTCAACCTGTTCACGGGTGAATTTCATCTTTCCGCCCCTATTTTACCACAAGAAGCATGCTCGCCGCATATCCGATTCCAACCGTGATAAACGGCACCGCGATCCAGAAAAACGCTATTTTGAGCACGTGGCGGTTTTTCGCGGTCTTTGCGAAACCGTGCTGTGCGCAGGAAAAGCCCAGAATTCCCGCCATTACTATCTCGGTTATTGAAACCGGAATTCCCGACAGAGACGCCACCACTATTATCACCGCCGCAGTCGCTTCAACCGTTATTGCCCTTATCAGACAGATTTCGGTTATTTCCTTTCCCACGGTTTCAAGAACCCTTCCGCCGAGAAGAAGCGCGCCCGCCGCCATTGCCACTCCCGCCAGCAGAGAGCCCCAGAAGGAGTCAATAATTCCAAGCCCCACAATGGGACCCACGGCGTTGGCGGAATTGTTCGCCCCCGCCGAAAAAGCGAGGAAAGTTCCCGAAACGGTTATGCACCATTTCAACACTCTTCCGACTGAGTCCTCTGAAAAATTTTCAACCAGATAGTTGAGAATTTTGTAATACAGAAATCTGCCGACAAAAAAACCGACCGCCCATGAAAGCACGGGCGCGGCTATCCACCAGCCGATTATTTCGTAAAAACGACCCTCGTTGAGAGTGCCGAAGAAAAGCCCTATGCCCGCGATTGAGCAGACAATCGCATGCGTTGTGGCGACCGGAATCTTTGAAACATTTGCCCACGAAACGAAAACAAGCGCAATAACAAGCACGGCAATCGTGAGTATGACTTCAGACTCAAACACCGAGGGGGGAACGATGCCCTTGCCCATCGTCTCGACAACGGGGGCTCCCGCGACCACCGCGCCCAGAATCGCAAAAACCGCTATGAGCCAGACCGCCTGTCTCTTTGTCCTCGCTCCCGCGCCGTAGGACGAAGCCATCGCGGCGGCGGAGTTATTGGCTCCGATATTGGCGGCGAGCAAAATCGACAAAAGCACGGGCGCTGTCAAAAGAAGTGCCATTTCAAAACTCTCTCAAAAACAGATGCGCAAAAAACCGACCGCGTTGCCCGCTTTGCAGGGGAAACACGAACAAAAACGCATATTTTCCGCCGCTGAAACACCCGCAAACGGGCGAAAAGCGGGAGAAAACCGCGCTCAAATCACATACAACAGGAACAGCGCACACAGCCGCAGACCGGTGCGCAAAAAGAAATAAAACAGTTGTTGAAAGTGTCGGACATTGTTTGCCACTCGTCTGTTTTCAAGCGGGAATAATATGCGGGCGAAGGGTAAAAGTCAATTCCGGGCGCGATTACCGCCACACTTTGTTCGATGAAATCACCTCGCCCGAAAAAGGGAAAGAAAAAGTGTGAGCGCGCTCACTCCACAAGTTCGCTTACGTCAAAAATGCTGAATAAATCAATGCCTTCGTCCTCAAACAGTTTGTTTGTGCCGGAGCGGTTGACTACAACCATAATCTTTGACACTTCCGCGCCCACCGCCCTGATTGCCCCGACGGCGCGCAAAACCGAGCCGCCCGTGGTAATAACATCTTCAACAATCACGGCGCGGTCGCCTTTTTGCAGGTTTCCCTCAACCATGCGCTGAGTGCCGTGTTTTTTCTCCTCTTTGCGAACGATGAAGCCGTGAATATCGGGTTTTTCGCAAAATGCGAGCACCGCACCCACAATGGGGTCGGCTCCAAGCGTGGGGCCCCCTATCGCGTTTGCGTCTTTGTCTTTTATAAACTCTTCAAGGAAAATCGCGGCGGCAAGGCGCGCGCCTTCGGGATGAAGAGTGGTTTTTCTGGCGTCTATGTAAAGGCTGCTTTTCACTCCGGAAGCGAGTGTGAAATCTCCAAACTGCACTGACTGCTCAAGCAGTATGCGGCGCAACTCGTCTTTTTCCCGTTTCAAACTCATCTGTGGAAAGGAGGAAAATACACTGCTTCGCGCCGTTGTTCAATCTGTTATGTTGCTCGGAGAAACCGGCGTGCGGAATGAAAAACTCAAGCGCAATACTTGCTGTGGGAACAGTGGCGGCTCTGTGGGCAATCACGGGATTTTCGGAAAGTTTTTCCGCCTATCCGCAGGCAACCGCCCAGATGCCGACCCTGCGACTCGCCGCCCTGCTCAGCGCGGCGGCGGTTTTTTATTTCGCGGCAATCCACACGGGTGAAAGAGCCGGAAAATCCCCGCGTCTCGCGGTGGTTTTTATAATCGGGCTCGTGATGCGCCTTGCGGGGCTGCTCTCGCATCCGGTTCTTGAAGACGACTATTTTCGCTATCTGTGGGACGGAGCGGTTACGGCGGCGGGCGAAAATCCTTACCTTTTCGCGCCCGCGCAAGCGCTCGCGGGCGGAGCGGGAGACGCGCTCAAAACACTCGCGCAACAGTCGGGTGGAATCGCGGAAAGAGTAAACCATTCGCATTTAACAACCATTTATCCGCCTGTGGCGCAGATGTTTTTCGCGCTTTCACACACGGCGGCGGAATGGAGCGTGAGCGCGTGGCGGCTTGTTCTGCTTGTGGCGGACTGTGCGACTTTTTTCCTGCTCGCGCGGTTGCGCGCGGGCAAGGCGGCGCCTGCAATTTACTGGTGGAATCCGCTTGTGGTTTTTACGATTTTCTTTTCATGCCATTTGGAAGCGCTTATCTTTCCGTTTGTTCTGGGAGCCCTTTTGGCAATGAGGGGGGGAGCGCGGCGCGGAATTTGGGCGCTTGCGCTTCTTTGCGTTTCAGTCGCGGTCAAGGTGTGGACGGTGGTTCTTGCCGCTCCGGTTCTGCGGGCTTTGAGAGGCGGCGCGAAACAAACCGCCTCGCTTTTCGCGCTTTTCTGCGTCAGTTCACTTGCGGTTCTGTCCCCGTTACTCGCTTCGGTGGGCGCGGAAAACTCAGGGCTCACCGCTTACGTTTTGGACTGGGAAAACAACAGCTCATTTTTCAGGATAGTTGTGTTCGTCTGTGAAAAATCGGCTTTTGCACTCGGATTGGGCGCGGGGCACGGATTTTTCGCGGCAAGGATTGCCACCGCAGCCATAATCGCGCTTGGAACGGTGTGGGTGTTTTTCTCAAAAAGATGGGAGCCGTCCGACCTCGCGGGAAGATGCCTTTTTGTGTCCGCGCTTGTGTTCCTTGTGATACCGACTCAATTTCCGTGGTATTACTGTTGGGTCGTGCCGTTTCTCGCTCTCAGAACCGGAGGCGCGAAGTGGTCTCTGCTGGCTCCAACCGCTTTGCTGCCCCTCTATTACATTAAATACGGGCTTAACGGACAAGGCGCGTTTGGCTCACTGATTGTCTGGACCCAGTTCGCGCCGGTATGGATAATGCTTGCGTGGGAGCATCTTCGGAGGAAAAGTTGAGTTTTGAAAAGGAAACGGCGGTCGCTCTCAGGGCTGTGGCGCGTGCGTGTGCCGTGTGCGCGGCGGCGCAGAAAGCCGGTTTTGAGAAAAACAAAAAGTCGGACGGAACGCCCGTAACCACAGCGGATTACGCCGCGCAGTTTGTTCTGATAGAGGAGATAGCAAAACATTTTCCGGCGGATGAAATCGTGGCTGAAGAGAGCCCGCCCGGCACTTGCGCAAAAAACATCTCCGCTCTCGCTGACTCCGGGACGGACGGCTTGCTTGAGGATATTTTGAAACTCATTCCGGGAACCGGAGCGGGCGAATTTATGGAAACGGTCGGTCGGGGAAACGCGGACGCGAAATCGGAAAGGTTCTGGGCGCTTGATCCGATTGACGGAACGGCGGGGTTTATAAACTTGGGTCAGTTTGCCGTTGCCGCCGCTCTGGTTGAAAACGGCCGTCCCGTGCTGGGTATGCTCGGCTGCCCCGGTCTCGGGTTCATAATGTTCTCCGCACCGGACGGCGTCCGTAAAGCGCGGATTGACGGCTCGCGCACAGAACCCGTGAGCGCGCCGGAGCGGAGCGCGGGGAAGATAGTTTTTTGCGAAACGGCGCGCGGAACGCCCGAAGCCTACGCGCTTACGGAAAAAATCATGAGCGGAACGGGCGCGCGGACGCAGTCCGTCAAAATGGACGCCCAGTGCAAATACGCTCTTGTGGCGGGCGGAGAGGCGGACGCATACCTGCGCGTTCCCAATCCGGACGGGAGGCGGGAAAACATTTGGGACCACGCGGCGGGCGCGGCGATTGTAGAGTGCGCGGGCGGGCGGGTTTGCGATTTTGACGGGCGCAAATTTTGCTTTTCACAAGGACGGACTTTTGAACGCAACAGAGGCGTGGTAGCCGCAACGGATGGGGTTTACGGCAAAGTGATGGAGGCAATACAAAAAGCGGTGGCGTAAAAAAAATTCCTCTTGCGCCCCAAAGAGTGTTATTATTTCCCCTGTTCAAAAACTTCAAATTTACGGTGGATACTGAAAAATGGCTACCCGAAAAACAACGATGGGCAAACTGAGCAAACGTTACGAAGACGCGTTCAAATATCCGCTTTTTGACTCTATCTTCAATCGCCGTTCGCGCAGGTTCGGACTTGGAATGGAGTTGCCCGAAACGAGCACTCTGGGATTCAAATCGGCATATAAGCCGGTGCCGCTTGAAGAGCTTGAGGAGGCGCTTCTTGTGTGGTCGGGAACGGGGCTGACGGGGCTGTGCCTGGCCGACCTGCCGCCCGAAAACGGAATTGATCTTCTGTGCCAGTGGACGGGAAGAACATGGCCGTCCGCGTGCAACAACCACGGAACCGAACTTTTCTTCACAAATGACAAAGGGCTTTATCACGTTGACGTAAAGCACATGCTTCCCGAACCGGGCGAGTTGGACATATTTTTCAAAATGGGAAAGCAGAAGCGCATGGAGCGCATGCTTGAACTTTACAGGAAAAGTCTTGTCCGGCTTGAGAACAAAAGAGCCGACCTGCCGGACAAAATGCCCGGCCTGTTTGACTTCAATCAGTGGAACACGAACAAGCCCGGAACATCGGTGTTCATACCCGTAACAGACGTTACCGAAGAATACTTAAACCTGTTGCTTCTGTATTGCAGCAGCAGTTACGGCTTTTCCATCACGGACGATTTGACGGGCAAGCCCGCCGGGCTGGGCAAATGGATAAAGAAAGGGCGAATCAAGGGCGAGGTGAAACTGTCTCTGTTCGATCTTGAGGTCAGAATCCTTACGGGTCTCAATGTTGAGCAGGCGTTTGTGTGCCAGAATATGAGCCTCACTTTGCAGGCTCTCGGGCTTGCGGGATGGACTTTCACGGGGCTTGTGCCGCGTTTCGCGCTTGGCGCCGTGCCGGATATGTTCAAGGGACTGGGCTTCAGATTCATTCAGCCGAAAAGAGGCTCCATAGATCCGCCTGCGACCATTCCGGTCGGCAGAGACGGCGTTTTTGAGGGATACTGCCCGCCCTACTACAAAAATATGGACGAGGCGATTGACGCGTTTCTGGAACACAAGGCTACGGCGTGGCAAAGCAACAAGCCGTTCCCCTACACCGAGCCGGACAAACACCTTATGCGGGCGCCGCAACCCACGGAAACCACAATACAAATCGTGCGGGATGTGGCCAACTACATTTACGACAGATACGGGCGTTTTCCGGCGTTCGTTGACCCGATGTATATGCGGCTTGTCTTTCAGGCGATGCACATTGACACGGAGTTTTACGACAAACACTACCCTCAGGGGTCTTACACCGATGTGCATAAGAAAACTTTTCTGGCAAACAAACCAAAAGCGGAGAAGAAAAAGAAGAAGAGTAAAAAATGAAAATCGCGATTATTGGAAACGGCATAACCGGTGTTTCGGCGGCATTGAGAATAAGGGAACTCAAACCCGACTGGGACATTGTTATGATTTCCGGCGAATCGGATTTTCACTACTCGCGCCCCGCTCTGATGTATATCTACATGGGGCATATGAGTTATCAGGACACAAAACCGTATGAAGACAGCTTCTGGCGGGAAAAGCGCATTGAAACCGTGCGCGGCTGGGTAACGGAAATTGACGCAAAAAACAGCCGCCTGCTTATTCATAAAAAAGACCCCGTAAATTTTGACAAACTGCTGCTCGCGGTCGGGAGCACACCCAACAAATTCGGCTGGCCCGGACAGGACCTGAAAGGCGTTCAGGGGCTTTACGACCTCATGGATTTGCGCGAATTGTATGAAAACTCAAAAGGACTCAAACACGCCGTAATAACAGGCGGCGGGCTCATAGGCATTGAGCTTGCCGAAATGCTTCACTCTCGCGGGGTGCATGTAACTTTTCTCGTGCGCGAAAAATCGTATTGGAACCGCATACTGCCGAACGAAGAATCCGCTATGGTGAACAGGATTATAGAAAAAGAAGGAATTGACCTGTGCCTTAACACCGAACTGGAGGAAATCACGGACAACGGAAACGGCCGGGTCGGCGGAGTAATTACAAAAGACGGGCGGAAAATGGAGTGCGGTCTTGTGGGGCTGACCGCGGGCGTGAGTCCGCAAACGGCTCTCGCGGACGGCGGGGGAATAAAAACCGGTCGCGGCATACTTGTTGACCGCAGCTTCAAAACGGATGCGGAAAACATTTACTGCGCCGGAGACTGCGCGGAAATCATAACGGGCGAAGAGCGCAACCTTCTGCAACAGGTGTGGTATACCGGCAAAGCGCAGGGCAAAGCGGCGGGCGAAGCGATGTGCGAAATTCCGACAAACTACGAGCCCGCGACATGGTTCAACTCGGCAAAGTTTCTTGACCTTGAATACCAGACATACGGACAGGTTAATCTCTCGGTTGAGGGTGAAAAAAACCTCTACTGGGAAAAGCCCGACGGGCTCGCGGCTCTGCGGATTGTCCATACCGATGACGCCGTAATCGGCGTGAATGTGATGGGACTGCGCTACCGCCACAAGGTTTGTGAAGGATGGATTGAGGAAAAACGCCCGCTTGATTATGTGCTGGACAATTTGAGCGAGGCAAATTTTGACCCGGAGTTTTACACTCTTTATGAAAAAGAAATTGCGGGCGTTCTCATGGAGCAGGCACGATGATGGATTCCAAAACTCTTTCCTATGACTACAACGAGGAAACTCTCGGCTTTGAAGAGCCGGTGGTTGCGCCCGAAGAGCAACTTTCTTTGGGCGAAAAAATCTGTCTTGCGCTTGTGGGCACGGGGTTGCTCGCGCTTGTTCTGCAAATGGTCGGCGGTGTTCCCGCAGGCTCGTGGGCGGGGCTCATTCTCGCTTTCGGGTTTCCGACCGTCGGAGGCGCGGGCTACTTCTACCTTGCCTACAAAGACGGCATACCCGGCATCAAAAACAACGCGAACTACTTCAAAAGCGTCAGTTCGCGCGGAAGTCTCGGATGGATAGCGGGCATTTTTATGACCGGCTTCTACATTCTGGTCTATATAAACCCCGCTCCGCTTGCGGGCGCGGTGGAAATTGTCTCCCCGCTTCACTCGCTGCTCACGGGCGCGGCGGCGGCGGACACAAGCCACTGGTTCCTCTACGGGCTTATCTACACAATCGCGATTCTGGTTTTCGGCGTGCGAATGATTATGCGCTACCGGCACAACCGTTATCAGCAAATCCGCACCGTTTCAGTGATGTTTTTTCAACTCGGTTTCGCGTTCATCATTCCCAATATTTTGAAACTGTTTCAGCAACCGGAGTTTTATTTCAGTTATTTCTGGCCTCTTAAATACGACTACCTTTTCCCCGGCACGGTTGAGGGAATGATCAACCACCCGGGCGGGCTCGGAATGTTTTTCATTCTTTGGGGCGCGATTATGACCTTCGTGGCGACTCCGCTTCTGACATATAAATTCGGCAAAAGATGGTATTGCTCATGGGTTTGCGGCTGCGGCGGGCTTGCCGAAACGCTTGGCGACCCGTGGCGGCAGCTGAGCGACAAATCAATGAAGGCGTGGAAGGTTGAAAGGTGGATGGTTCACGGCGTGCTTGTTTTTATAACTTTCACAACGCTTGTGCTGTGGGCAAATTCCGCGGCGGGCGGACAGATTTTCGGCGGATTTTCGGAAGGGCTTTCATACACTTACGGATTTTTCATCGGCGCGGTTTTTTCGGGCGTTATAGGGGTCGGCTTCTACCCCATTATGGGATCAAGGGTGTGGTGCAGATTCGGTTGCCCGATGGCGGCAGTTCTCGGAATTTTCCAGAGATTTTTCTCAAAATTCAGAATTACGACAAACGGCGGGCAGTGCATGTCATGCGGAAACTGCTCAACCTACTGCGAGATGGGAATAGACGTGCGCGCCTACGCGCAGAAAGGCGAGAACATCATACGCGCCTCATGCGTTGGTTGCGGAATATGCGCGGCGGTTTGCCCGCGAGGCGTCCTCAAACTTGAAAATGGCGCAACCTTCGCCGACAGATACAGAGGTGCGGAAAACCCGTTCGGCGCGCTCATTGAAGCGGTCAAAAGAGACAACACAAGCGGCATTGTTGAAATGCCGACAAAAGCGAGCGCGGTTAAATTTGTTCGGGGAATGAAGGATGTTAGGGTGCGTTCATAAAAAATGTCCGCCAGAGCCGCAAAGAAAAAAGAACAAGACGACAATCTACCTTTTGTATTGAGAGAAGATGACGATTGTTACAGAAAAAAACTGCCGATTGATTTTCAACGCACTTGCGGCTGCAAAGAAAACAATTTGAATTGCATGGAAGCCAAAGACTGGCTCAAAAGCCAGTTGGGTGTTTGGCAGTTTGCTTACGAAAAAAGAGATATAAGAGACAAAAATCTTCATCCCGCTACTTTCCCAATATCCCTATCAAAAAAAGTCATTGAGCTCTTTACTCACGAAGGAGAACTTGTGCTTGACCCCTTTGCCGGAAGTGGCACATCTTTGGTCGCAGCACAAGATTTAAACAGAAACTCCATAGGATTTGATTTACAACAACACTATGTTGATTTATGCCAATCCCGCATCAATTCAAATGGAAATCTTTTCGGGGAGTCTCAGCAAATTATTGTTCAAGATGACGCAAAAAACGTCGCGAAATATCTAAAAAAAGAATCTCTCTCTCTGATTTGGACATCCCCGCCTTATTCAAATCTTTTAAATAGAAAAAGAAAAAATAAATCACGCAGAGACAGGAAAAACGAACAATTAGGAAAGGTGGAACAGTATTCCCAAGACAAAAGAGATTTGGGAACACTTGATTTGAAGAAATACACAAAAGCAATGGGAGATATTTTCGAAAAATTACTCCCTTTGCTCCGTCCAAAAGCCCACTGTGTAATTAACGTTTCTGATATGTGGTGGGAAAACGAAAGAATCACAATCCATATTGCTTTGGTTGAAGAACTGCGCAAAAGGGGATACGAATTGCGAAACACTATAATTTGGGACAGAAGAAATATAGTTAACAGAATAGGAATATTTGGCTGGCCAAGTAATTACATAACAATGGGCGTTACTTTTGAATATTTATTGGACTTCTGGCGACCGCCGAAATGAAACCTATAAAAACGTACACAAAAGAAAGCCTGATTGAAGAACTAAAAGAAATACGTAACAAAGGCTGGATTCCAAATGCTCGTCTGGGCAATGATGGCGCAGTTGGAAACACATTAGAAGATTTGCTCGAAATAGAAGAGAACAACCTTCCTATACCAAATGCGGCAGAATGGGAATTAAAAACACAACAAAAAGACACAACATCTCTTTTAACACTTTTTCACTCTGAACCCTCACCAAGAGCAATGAAATTTGTTCCTAACATTCTTTTGCCAAAATATGGGTGGAAACACCAACAAGCAGGCAAAAAATATCCCTCATCCGAAATGAGTTTTCGCCAAACTTTTAATTCGCAAGACAGAACTGACAGAGGATTTACTATGATAGTTGATAGAAAGAACGAAAAAATCTGCGTATCTTTTGACGCGAATTCCGTTGATAAACGCCATAAGAAATGGCTTGACAGGGTCAAATCAATAGCAGGACTCGGAGAACTAAACCCCCAACCTTATTGGGGTTTCGATGACTTGTTTCACAAAATTGGAACAAAACTGCTCAATTGTTTCTTCATTGTTGCAGAGAGGAAAAAAATAGGAGGCGTTGAGCACTTTCATTATACAGAAATGAAAATTCTGCAAGGACTTTCAAAAAACAGGTTTGTATGCGGTCTCGAGGAAGGAATTTTCTATCTGGATTTTGACGCAAGGACGGGACACAATCACGGTACAAAAATCAGAATGAAAAGAAACTGCCTTGCAAAACTGTACGAAAAAATTATAGAAATTTAAAACCTTGCTAGAGAATGCATTGAAAGAGGAAACCAAACCTAACCCCCATGCCCATTGAAGTAATCCTCCCTGGAAACATATCGGACAGTTTTCACTATTCGGTTCCAAAACAGTTTCAAAGCGCGGCTACTTTGGGCAAGCGGGTTTTGGTTCCGCTCGGAAACCGGCGGACAATCGGGTTTGTCATTGGCTCTTCCGAACCACCTGAAGGCATATATCTGCGCGACATTATTGATGTGATTGACGACGGGCCGCTTTTTGACGAAACACGGCTGGAGTTTTTCAAATGGATAGCCGATTACTACATCTGCCCGCTCGGCGCGGTTGCCAAAGCCGCACACCCATCGGGACTCGGCAGTATGAGCGTGAGAAGAAAAATCGCCATCACCGAAGCCGGAAAAACCGCGCTTAAAAAAAGCAAACTCTCAGGAAATGACAAAACAATTCTTCGCGCTCTTGAATCGGGCGAAATGACGCTTGAAAAACTTTTTGAGGTCGTTGAAGACAGTAGTTTCGGCAAAGTCCACCGTCTTGAAAACAAGGGTCTCGCTGAAATTGAATATGAGGTTAAGCGCGGCGCGAACATACGCTATGAAACTCTGTATTCCGCCGCCGCGGGCTCAAGCGCGCGAAGCGAAATATCAAAGATGCCCGCCAAACGCTCCGTTGTGGAACTCATAGAGGAGCACGGGAAAATCTCCCGCCCGGACATAAAAGACATTCTCGGAAACACTTGCGCCCCGCATCTGAAATGGCTTGAAGAAAAAGGAATTATTGAGGCGGAAAAAATAGAAATCGTGCGGGACCCGTTCGCTGAGATAAAACCGGACGGCAAACCCGCTCCGAAAATGACCGCCGAGCAGCAAAAAGCATTTTCCGAAATAAAAAAGGCGGTTCACGCCGGAAAATTCAAAACATTTCTTCTCCACGGGGTTACCGGAAGCGGAAAAACCGAGGTCTACCTGAGAACGATTAAGGAAGTCGTACGGGGTGGCGCGCAGGCGCTTGTTATGGTGCCGGAAATCTCTCTTACCCCGCAACTTGTGCAAAGGTTCAAAAGCCGTTTCGGCGACGGGGTTTGCGTGATGCACAGCGGCCTCAGCGAGGGCGAAAGGTTTGACTCATGGCGCAGAATAAAAAGCGGCGCGGCGCAAATCGTCATCGGCGCGAGGTCGGCAATTTTTGCGCCGTTTCCGAATCTGGGGCTTATCGTGGTGGACGAAGAGCACGAGAGAAGTTACAAACAGGAAAACAAAAACCCCTGCTACAATGCGCGCGACTGCGCCGTTGTGCTGGGGCGAATGACCGACTGCCCCGTGATTCTCGGCTCGGCGACCCCTTCGGTTGAAACCTACCGCAATGCGGTTGCGGGCAGATTTGAGTATCTCTCAATGCCGTTGCGGATAGAGGGAAGCCTGCTTCCGCGCGTTGAGATTGTGAAACAGGAGAAAACCGTTTTTTCCGCGCCGCTCAAAAAAGCACTTCTTGAAAATCTGGAAAACGGCGGCAAGACGATTTTATTTTTGAACAGAAGGGGTTTTTCCACCGCTCTTATCTGCGACGGATGCGGCGAGACGCTTTGCTGCCCGAATTGCAGCATTTCGCTGACCTACCACAAAAAAGGAAACACCGTGAAGTGCCACTACTGCGGAATTGACGAAAAATTTGAAAACGCCTGCCCCGGATGCGGCGGAGAGTTTATACGCGTGGGAATGGGAACTCAGACCATTGAAGACGAAGTGAGGAAAATAATGCCGTCCGCAACCGTGGCAAGAATGGACAGCGACGAGGTGAGCGGAAAAACAAAACTGCTGGAGCTTTACGGAAAACTTGAAAAGGGAAGCATAGACGTGCTTGTGGGGACCCAGATGGTCGCCAAGGGGCACGACCTGCCGGAGGTTACGCTTGTGGGAGTGATTTCCGCCGATATGTCTTTGTCAATACCGGATTTCCGTAGTGGCGAGGTTACTTTTCAAACGCTCACTCAGGTCGCCGGAAGAGCCGGAAGGGGAAAATCGCCCGGCAGAGCGTTGATACAAACGGCAAAACAGAACCATCCGAGCATAAAATACGCGGTCGGGCAGGACGCGGTCGCGTTTCTTGAAAGTGAACTGGAGGTGAGAAAAATCACCGGATGGCCCCCTTTTTCACGGGTTGTCGCGCTCAAATTTTCGGGAACCGTGGAGAAAAACGTTGAACTCATCGCGGAGCGCGTCCACTCTCTCGCCGTTGAAACGTCCGGAAATCTCAAATCCGGCGAGGTGGAAATTGTCGGGTATTCGGAATGCCCGATATACAGAATAAAAAACCGCTTCAGATGGCATATAATTATGCGGTCTGAGAGCCCTTCCCTTCTGGGGAATTTTTCAAGGGCTCTCAAGGAAGAAGCCGAAAGAATTATGCCTCCGAAGACCCGCGTTATTGCCGATATTGATCCGGTGAGTTTTCTGTAAACACGCAAACGGAGGTAAAATGGCAAAAAGCAAAAAGCCGATTCCACCCGAACCTGAATTCGCCGCTCTTACGGTTGAAAGGTTTGAAAAAAACAACCGCAAACTCAAAGCCGAGGAGAAGCGGCTTTTGTTTCAAATTGCGTCTCACAGCAGATTTCTCGCCCGCGCCGCGATACGCGACCCCGAAACCGTCTCGTTTCCGTTCTCAAACAAGGCGAAAACAAAAAGCGCCATTGATAAAACACTCGCCGCGATAAGCCGCAAAATTGAAAACACGGACGAATTTTTTGAAGAACTTCGGCGTTTCAAATACAGGCGTCTTGCGCAAATCACATACGAGGACATAAACGGCGCGGATTTTACAAAAACAATGGAAGGGTTGTCAGACCTTGCCGAAGCGGTTGTGGAGGTGTCGGTTTCGCGGCTCGCACCCGAGACCGGAGCGGACAAAGCGGGGAAATTCTGCGTTCTGGGAATGGGCAAACTCGCGGGAAGGCAACTTAATTTGAGTTCCGACATAGACCTCGTTTACGTGTATGAAGACAACGGAAATGCCCGGCCTTTTATAGACCTCTCCCACAGACTGACGGCGGAAATAGGCGCGAACACCGAAAACGGCTTTCTCTACAGAGTGGATCTGGGACTGCGCCCGGGCGGTATGAAAGGCTCGGTGGCAATGCACACCGAAGGAGTGCTGGAACACTATTTCTACCGGGGCGAAACATGGGAAAAACTCGCTCTTATGAAAGCCAGAGAGATCGCGGGCGATAAGGAGCTCGGCGCGGAATTGATCAGAAAACTTGAGCCGTTCATCTACGAGAATACAAGTTACGACCTGATTGAAGATATGTCCGACATGAAAAGACGGCTGTCGGGGATCACAAAAAAACGCGATATAAAACTCGCGGACGGAGGCATACGGGGGATTGAGTTTTTCGCGCAGACGCTTCAAATCTTGAACGGCGCGAACCAAAACCTGCGCGACCCCAACACACTTTCGGCGCTGAAAAAACTGCTGAAAAGAAAAACCATACCGCGGGAAGTCGCGGATGCGCTTGGGAAAAACTACCTTTTCCTCAGAAAAGTTGAGCACAACATCCAACTTGACGAGGAAACGCAGACCCATTCCGTTCCCGAATCGCCCGAAAAACTTTCCAGACTCGCCGTAATGATGGGATTTAAGAGCGCGGCGGTGTTTGAAAAGACTCTTGATGAGGTAATGAAGGAAACCCGCAAAATCTGTGGCGAACTGTTCAAGCAGACGTCCGAAGAGGAAAAGCCAATGGAGGATTGGGAAAAAGAGGCGGTGAAAATCACCGAATTCCTCACAAGCGGCGATGTGGAAAGACCCGAAGCGCTGCGAAGCCTCGCTTCGCTTGGTTTCAAAAACCCCGAAGAGTCACTTGAAATAATCACCGACCTTGAGACTGCGGGAGTGGCGGGAGACGATTTCCGTGCGCGCGGACTCTCCAAAAAAATGCTGCGGATGCTGTTCAAACAGTCGTTTGCGTGCGGAGACCTGAATCTGGCACTCACGAACCTGAAACGGCTTATGGCAAATCAGGAATGGAAAATGTCCATCTATCCGCTCATCTCGGCTGCGCCGCAAACGCTTGAAATTTTTATGAAAATTATGGGATGCGAAAACCCCATAAGCTCGTTTTTAATCCACAACCCCTACTACATGGGCTCGGTGGCGCTGAAAGGGAAAAGTGCTCTTGGAGAAAAAAGCGTGATTTTACGCTCTCTTGAGAAATTAATCGCCAAACAGGACTCCGATGAGGAAAAACTGGACGCCCTGCGCCACTTCAAATACACCGAAACACTGAAATTGTGTGTGTCGGAGTTTGAGGAAAACATCGATTTTCAGCGCACGGGAAAATACCTTTCACTTCTCGCCGAAGTCATGATTGAGGCGATACTTAAAATCGCGAAACGCCTCACGGGAAATACGGGCGCGGGCGCTATTTCAACGGCAAAAACCTGCGTACTCGGAATGGGAAAACTCGGCGGCGGCGAACTGAGCTATTCGTCGGATTTAGACATCATATTCATACACGACGGCGACGAAACCGAACGGTATGTTAAATTCGCGCAGAAACTCATCGGAATTCTGTCACTGACCGACCGCCACGGACAGATTTATGAAATAGACACGTCCCTGCGCCAGTCCGGAAATTCCGGCACGCTTGTAACTTCATTTGAGGCGTTCAAGCGATACAACCGCTCTCAGACCGGGGCGCGTCTGTGGGAAAGGCAGGCGTTGATTAAGGCATCGCCCTGCGCGGGCGGGAAAAGTTTCGGAAACAAGGTTATGAACGAAATTGAAAGATGCGTTTATGAAGCGCCTCTTGAAAAGGATTATCACAAAGAAATCGCGCATTTGCGCCGGAGAATGGAAAAAGAACTCGCACACGAAAGCGGTGATTATTTCAATTTTAAAACGGGGCGCGGCGCAATGGTGGATGTGGAGTTTCTGGTTCAGTCCATGCAGTTGAAGCACGGCGCAAAACATCTTGAACTCAGAACCCCGAACACGCTTGAAGCGCTTGCCCGGCTCACAAGTCTGGGAATTGTGGGTGAGAGGGAAGGTAAAACTTTGAGGGACAGTTATATTTTCCTCGGAACGGTCTCAATTCTGCAGGGGATTTTTAGAAAAAATCACGGAAACAGAATTGGACCGGACGATTTTGAACGGCTCGCGCGCGAATTCGAGCAGTTTCCGACCGAGGATAAATTGCGCAAGGAATATATTTCAAAAACGCGCGCGACAAGAAAAATATACGAAAGGTTTTTTAATTGAACACCCCGCGCCCGGATGAAATAAAAAGATGCGTCATCATGCTCATAGACGGCGCACGCAAAGATGTTTTTGAGCAGTTATTGTCAAGCGGGCGGCTGCCGAACATATCGCGGCACATAGTTGAACCGGGCGGCTTCATAACCGCTTCGTCCGTTTTTCCGTCAACCACGGGACCCGCCTACACTCCATACCTGCTCGGCTCGTTCCCGGGAAAGTGCGACATGCCGGGAATTCGCTGGCTTGATAAAAAACTGTGGAACAAAACTCTGACTTTTAAGCGTTTGAGAAGTTATGTGAGCTATGAAGCGGTTTTTCTCAATTCAGACCTGCGCCCTTATCCACCCACTCTGTTTGAACTGATTCCCTCAAGCGTGAGCATCTTCAATGAAATGACCAGAGGGCTGCCGTTCGGTCGCAACCTGACCGCGATGTCCACCGCGTTTCACAAAATCAAAAACCATTTTTTTGAAGACGGCTACTCAATTGACAGAATCGCGGCGGACAAACTTCTGCGCTGTTTTAACGGTAACGCGCAGGATTTTCCACTTTTCTGCTTTGCGGTCTTTATGGAGGTGGATTCGCTTTCCCACAAGCTTCACCCTTTTCACAAAAAAGTCATAGACGCATATTTGAAAATGGACGGCATAATCGGCGAGATAGCGGAAAAACTCAAACAAAAAGGCGTTCTTGAAAATACGCTCCTCGCCATTGTGAGCGACCACGGACTCACGGCGACCCACACCCATTTTGACCTCTCAAAAACGCTTGAGCGCGAAGGGTTCAGCGTCCTTGAATACCCGAATATTTTCCGCAATTTCTTCGGCGCAGACTGCTCTGTGATGGTGTCGGGCAACTCAATGGCGCATATTTACCTGAAGAACGCAAGCAACGAAATGCGCGGAAATGTCGCGCGGAAGTGCGCGTCCGAAAAGCAGATTGATCTGGTCATGAGCCTCCGTGAAAATGGACGGATTGAGATTCTTTCGGAGCGCGGAAGCGCGGTTGTGAGCGCGAAAAATGACACAATACTTTATGAAACAAATGGCGGCGACCCGTTTGGGTTTGAACCCATGAGCGGGCAAATGTCAAAAGACGCGCAGTTGGAACTGACTTTCAAAACTGATTATCCGGACGCGCTCGCGCAGGCGTGCCAGATTTTTGAATCTTCGCGCACGGGCGACATAGTGGTAAGCGCGAAACAGGGTTTTGATTTAAGGGCGCGGTTTGAATTTCCCGAACACAAGGCATCTCACGGCTCAATGATTAAAGACCATATTTCGGTTCCCATCGCGCTCAACGCAAAAATCGCCGCGCGCTGTGCGAGAACTGTGGACATTTATCCCACCGTTCTTGAACACATGGGAATCGCCGCGCCGGAAAATATTGACGGCAAAAGCCTTCTTGTTTAACGGAACTATTTGAGAATGGCGGCTTCTATTTCCTTGCCGACCGTTTCCTCGGATTTTGAATTGGCAACCGAAATTTCGCTTGAAATAAGCGAGAATGCGTTTTCCATTATCTGCTTTTCACCAAAAGAAAGATCTTTTTTCTTGCTGGTTTTGAAGATGTCCCTGAAAACTTCGGCAATCTCAAAAATGTCGCCGTTTTTGATTTTTTCCGAATACTCTTTGTGGCGTTTGTTCCATGCCTGCTTTTTGCCCGCGGAAGACGGTTTTGTTTTCTGCCTCAGCACTTCAAAAACCTTTAGAACACGCCCTCTGGAAATAACTTTCCTCATGCCGACGCTGTCGGTTTTTTTCACCGGAACCATAACGGTTATGTCGTTTTTAAGGGTTTTGAGAATATAAAAAGTGGCTTTGCTGCCCGCTATCTCTCTTTTCTCAACGGACTCTATTTTTGCCACTCCGTAAACCGGATAAACAACATTATCGCCTGTTTTGAACTGGACTGCCATTGCGGAAGGGAAAAGCGCGGATGAGTATAGCAGTGAAAGGCGCGGCGGTCAAACGCGGGGCGACACGGTGTTTTTTTCGCGCGGGCGTTGTGATAAAATCCTGTCTAAAACTGTCTTTGAGAACGAATGCCTGAAACAAAAATCATAAGGAACTACACGGAAAGAGGCGCGGACTCGCGCCTGCTCCGCTCGTATCTTGAATCCGGCGGCTACGAGGCGCTGAAAAAAGCCATCTCAATGGAGCCGGAGGAAATTACGGAAATCGTCAAACAATCCGGTCTTCGCGGGCGCGGCGGCGCGGGGTTCCCGACCGGGCTGAAATGGAATTTTATCCCGCGCGAAAGCGGCAATCCCGTCTATCTGTGTTGCAATGCGGATGAAAGCGAACCCGGAAGTTTCAAAGACAGGGAAATTATTGAGCGCGACCCGCATCAGATAATTGAGGGAATGCTTATCGCGGCGCGCGCAGTGGGCGCGGAGAAGATGTATATCTACATCAGGGGTGAAATGCCGCTCGGCGCGGAAATACTTGAAAACGCCGTGGAAGAAGCTCGTGAAGGCGGCTATCTGGGACGGAACATAATGGATTCGGGGTTTGGCGCGGAAATATCGGTTTTCAGGGGCGCGGGCGCGTATATATGCGGAGAGGAAACCGGAATGCTTGAGTCAATAGAAGGGAAAAACGGCGAACCGCGACCCAAACCCCCCTTCCCCGCACAGTCAGGACTGTTTCACTCGCCGACCGTCATAAACAACGTGGAAACGCTCGCGTGCGTTCCGCACATAATCAACAGAGGTTCAAAATGGTTTTCGTCCATCGGAACTCCGAAAAACACGGGCATAAAAATTTTCGGTCTGAGCGGTTGCGTGAACCGTCCGGGACTATATGAGCTGCCTCTCGGCGTGCCGCTCAGGGAGTTGATATACGAATACGGCGGCGGAATTCCCGAAGGCAGGCAAATCAAAGCGGTTTCCCCCGGAGGGTCTTCATCAGGCGTGCTCACAGAGGACGAACTGGACATTGCGATGGATTTTGACACTCTCAACGGGCTCGGCACAATGCTCGGAACCGCCGGCGTTACGGTTATGGACGAAACGGTTTCAATGGTCAGCGCGGCGCGCAATCTCGCGCATTTTTACAGGGACGAATCTTGCGGGCAGTGCGTTCAGTGTCGCGAGGGAACATGGTGGCTTGAAAAAATGCTGGGAAAAATTGAAGACGGAAGCGGAGATCCTGAACATCTCGACATAATTCTTGACGCGTGTTCTCAAATGACCGGAAAAACCATCTGCGCGCTCGCCGACGGCTGCGCGATGCCTGTCTCATCAATGGTGAAAAAATTCAGAAGCGAGTTTGAGCAAACCATCGCGGACGGCGGGGTAAAATCCTCGCATCTGGGAAAATGGAAATAAGCGTTTGGCTGGGGCGGGGGGATTCGAACCTCCACTGCCGGAGTCAAAGTCCGGTGTCCTACCATTAGACGACGCCCCAAATAGCGGAAATAAAACTACACAATAGCGCAAAACGCTCAAATGCGGAAATTCACTCCACCCCGCCCCACCCTTCAATTCCGCGCGTGAGAAAACAGTCAAAATCCGCCTCTTTTTTTATCCGCTCAAACACCTCACGCGCGGTTTCCTCGTCCTCAAAAACTGAAAAAAAAGACGACCCCGAACCGGTCATCAAAACCGGAATCCCATAGTCTGCGCTTATGAGTGCGCAAAAACGCGCGAGTTCGGGATAGAGTGAAAACGCCGCCGCCTCAAGAGCGTTTACCATTTCAACCGGACAGCTGACGCCCCACATTTTTTTTGAATTTTCGCGCTGTTTTCCCGAAGGGTTTAATTCGTCCCATTTGCGGTAAACGTCCGCCGTGAGCGATTCAAAACCGGGAAAGCAAACCACGTAGTTCAAAAGCGGAAACCCTTCAATCGGCTTCACCTTCTCGCCCCTGCCCGAAATTTCGCACGCCTTGCAGTCAATAAAAAGCGGCACATCCGAGCCAACCATGCCTGCGATTTCACGAAGGGTTTCGCTGTCAAAAGCGCCAAACACACGGTTGAGCCCCACAAGAACCGCCGCCGCATTGCCGCTGCCGCCGCCAAGCCCGGCGCCCGACGGTATGTTTTTCTTCAAACTTATCTCCACGCCGCACTTGATTTCCGCCTTTTGTAAAAAGAGGTTTGCCGCTACAAAAGCGGTGTTTTTTTCGGGCGCGCCCTCACAACCCGCCACAACAATTTTGCCCGGCTCCGCGGACACCCTGACTCCAACCTTGTCAAAAATGCCGACTGGCTGAACGGTTGATTTTATGTCGTGAAAGCCGTCAGTGCGCACACCGGTAACGTGAAGGTTGAGGTTTATTTTCGCAGGGGACAGAAGAGTGAACTCTTTCATACGCCGTGTTATTATGTTTCGTGCGCGCGAGCAAGTCCAATGTTTTCAAAAATCATTCCCGTTTTTATAGCAGTTCCGCTGATTGAATTGGTAATCCTCATAAAACTTGGGGGCGTCATAGGAACATGGGAAACCGTCTGGATAGTCGTGGCGACCGCAGTGGTGGGCGCCACTCTGGCACGGCGGCAGGGAATATCAGTTCTGATGTCAATCACGGACGATTTGAACAACGGCAGGAAGCCGTCTGAAACGCTTCTGGACGGGGTTATGGTGCTTGTCGGCGGCGCGCTGCTGCTCACCCCGGGATTGCTGACGGACCTAACGGGGTTCGCCCTTTTGATTCCGAAAATCCGCGCGATAATAAAAAAATCCATTCAAAAACGGATTGAAAGAAAATTGAACATAATAGACATCAGCCCGGACGGCTGAAAACGCTCAAACTTCATCTTCATCAAAATCCAGAGCCGTGTTCACTATCGCCGCGGCAACCGTACTGCCGCCCTTGTTGCCCCGTATCACGGCATAAGGGGTGTTACCCGCAACGGCTTCAAGGCGCTCTTTGGACTGCTCAACATTGACAAAACCCACGGGCGCCGCGATGACTCCGAGCGGCTTGAAATCCATTTCCCCGTTTTTCGCTTTTGAAAGAGTGTCGGCAATTTCAATCAGAGCGGTCGGAGCGTTGCCGACCGCAAAAAGCGCTTTGGGGTATCTGCTTATGGCAACCCTCATCGCCGCCTGGCTTCTCGTGATTCCCTCCCGCTCGGAAATACGCAAGGATTCAGGTTTATCAAGACAGCAAAAAACCTCCGCGCCGGTTTTTTCCAAAAGATGTTTTGAGACCCCGGCGAGAACCATTCTCACATCGGTAACGATTTGTGCGCCCCTGAGAGCGCGGCTCCATTTTTCCACCGCACCCGGCGAACAGTGAAAAAGTTCGGAGTATTCAAAATCAGCGGTTGTGTGAACGCAGCGCATTATCGCCGCACGCGCGCCGCGCGAAAGAGAGTCCGGCAGTTTGAGCGATTTCTCTATTGTGCCAAAACTCTCATCATAGATAAGGCGCGCCGCTTCGGAAGCGGACTGCGGGCTCGCGGGCTTTGAACCGCGCGGGGTTACCATTTTACCGCCCTCGGTGATTGTTTCCGAATTGCCGATTATCAGAAGCGAGAACATGTCCACTTCATCGGGATTGAGTTTTTCCAGAGTTGTAACGCGCGTCCGCTCGTGCTCTCTTGAAATGTTGCGGACAATTCCGACCGGAGTATCGGGGGATTTGGAGGAAAGAAAGATCTCTTTGAGACGCGGAAGCTGCCAGTATCGTTTTGCGCTTTTGGGATTGTGCACGACCGTAACAAAGTCGCCTTCGGCGGCGGCGGAGATGCGCTTTTCTATGGTCTGCCAGGGGGTCAGAAGGTCTGAAAGGGAAACCGAGCAAAAGTCGTGCCCGAGCGGTGCGCCCAGTTTCGCCGCCGCCGCAATAAACGCACTCACGCCCGGAACAACGGATACCTCCGCGCCGCCGGAGCCCGCGGCGGCGAGATGAACCACGGACGCCATCCCGTAAATCCCACTGTCTCCCGAACTGATGACGGCGACATTTTTTCCCTCGCGCGCGAGCCCGACCGCGATTTGCGCCCTTTCGTCCTCCTCGGAAATCTCCTTCTCAACGCGCTTGCAGTCTTGCGGAATCAGCCCCTCAACAAAACGGAAATAACTCCGGTAGCCAACAACGGCTTCGGCTCTCGAAAGCGCTTCGCGGGCAAGCGGGGTGATATGCCCGTCCGCCCCGGGACCGACGCCGACAACCGTTATGCTACCCGGCATCCGTCAAACCTCTTTGAGATGATAAACAGGGAAAAATACGGCAAATCGCCGTCTTCAATTTCGGCGGGCTTTGAGGTGATGAACTGATTTTCTCCGCCGATATCGCGGCAATAGACAAAGCCGAGCCCCTTTTCCCTGATGAGTTTTACAAGCCCGCCCGCCCTCGGAGGCTTCATAATTACAACGGTTTCAAAGCCGCCTATGGCGTCTTCCATTTCGCGCTCGGAACAGCCGCCGGGAAGCATTGCAATTCTGTCGCTGCCGAGCCCCAGACACACATCTGCGGAAGCGGCGGCGGCGGACGGAGATGAAACGCCCGGAATCAATTCAAAATCGCCGCCGAAAACATCGTCGCACAGAATGCGAAACACCGTACTGTAAAGCGAGAGGCACCCTTCGCACACAACAGCCACATCAAGCCCCTGTTTCAAATCTTCAAGCAAAACCCCCCTTGCAAGGCGGTATGAACTGTCCGCCGAACTGCGGGTTTTCATGTCCACCGCGATGGGTTTGGAGGACTCCTGCAACCCGTAATGGCGCAAAATGGAAACACAACGGCTTCCACTCGCTCCCTTTGCGGACGGGTAGTAAATCCTGTCTGAACCGCGCAACGCCTCAAGCGCGCGCACGGTTATCAGGTCGGGCGCGCCGGGGCCCAGCGAAATCCCGCGCAGCCTGCCGATTTTGCGGCTGTTTACGCTCTTCAAACCACTTTCGGAAGAAATCCCCCGCACATGAAAATGATGCCCCACCTGTTCCCTGCCCACTTCGTTCTCAAATCCCACTACTTGCGTTCTGTATTTGCACAGTTGGCAGTTCATGTTGGCGTTCCCCTGTTCAACCTCTTCAACCCTCTCGTCCAGTATGTCAAGAATGAGGTCGTGCGCGCCGAATGGCTCCGTGTGGAGAATCTCTTTGCGCGAAACCGCTCTGTGTTTTTCAAGTTCGGCGTAAATCCTTTTAAGCAACACGCCCGTGAAAAGAAAAACCGGAACGGCAACTATTCTTGAATAAGGGAGGTTTTCAAGAACTTTCAAGGTCTCTTCAAGGCCGGGTTTGGTAACCCCTATATAAGCGACTCGCGAAAACCCGAACCCCATTCCCTCTTCAAGCATCCTCGCCATTTTCGCAACATCGGAGTTTCCGTCCGGGTCGGATGTTCCCCTCCCCACAAGTAAGAGACACGTGTCTTCCCTCGCGCGCGGAGGCATGGATTTTTCACTTTTTTCTATCAGCAGACGGCACAGTTCAAGCAACTGCGGCGAGACACCGAGAAAACTGCCGAAACGGATTTTGAGCCCCTTGTGAGCCGCCTGTATGGAGTTCATCTCAAACGGCATATCGTTCTTCGCGTGCCCGCCGGCAAACAGAATAGCGGGGAGAGAAATGATGTCTTTCACGCCCCTTTCCACCATCGCTTTAACGGCAACGTCAAAGGTCGGTTGCGAGAACTCAAGAAACCCGTAATCCACATCGGTGCCGGGTTGGCGGCTCTTCATGCGCCGGACCAGGCTTTTGAATCCCTCAACCCCTTCGGGGTCGCGGCTTCCGTGCCCGCATATCAGTATGCCCCCGCCTTCGGTGCGCGGTGTTATTTTTTCACTTTCACAACCCGGTTGATTTTGGTTCATAACGGAGACCACAAGACAGAATACTTGACCAAAGGGCTTAACTCCAAAATTTAAAATAAACGCAAAACAAAAGACAACCCTCCCGCATATGACAACAGGAATGCGGGAATAACGCTCGGCGGAACCCCCGGCGCGGAACTGTAAGCCCGGAGCAAAATACGGCGCTTGGCGGCGGCTAAAAAACTATTTTCAAAACCGAGGCGGCCGCAACCGCAACCACCATAACCGCATTGTTTATTTTCCGTGCTGTTTTGAAGTCTTGCGCGGTTATCTCGCGCCGGCGCTCCCCGATGAACGGCTTCCTCACCACCTCACCCGCGTAAGATGCGGGGCCGCCGAAACGGCAGTCAAGTATGCCCGCGAGGGCGGCCTGGGGGAAACCGGCGTTGGGGCTGGAATGGTTGCGTCCAAACTTGGAGATAAAGACAAAAGAGCGAAAACTGAATGAGCAAACCGCCATAAGAAAGGCGGTCAGACGGGCGGGAATGAAGTTCGCCACATCGTCCATTTTCGCCGCCATCATGCCAAACCGCCGGTAGCGTTTATTTTTATAACCTATCATTGAGTCCAAAGTGTTCACCGCTTTGTAGGCCATCATCATCGGGACTCCTCCCAGAAAATAGAAAAATATCGGAGCCACAACGCCGTCGGACAGATTTTCAGACATTGTTTCAAGTGTCGCGGTCTTTATGCGCTCCGCGCAAAGCCCCTCCGTGTCGCGCCCGACAATGGTTGAAAGCCGTTTTCGCGCCAACCGGATATCCCCTTTTTCAACCGCCGAGAAAACCGCGCCGCATTCCCTTATAAGCGATGTTCCCGCGAGACCTAAAAAAACCAACAGAGACGTAAAAAAGACATTTGCGAAAATCCCCGCCGCCGCCGCCGCGTTTTGAAACTGCGTAAAAATCAGAAAAACCGCCGCCACAAGAGAGAGCGCAAAAACCGCACCTTTGACCGTTTTGGCAACTCCCCTATTTAGAAACAACTCGGCGCGGGATATGACCGCACCGAAAAAACGGACGGGATTGGGAACGGAACGCGGGTCTGAAAAAAGAAAATCCGCAACACAACCGATTACAAGGCAAAGCGCCGCCACGTCAGGTGTAAAAAAAATCATTTTTCGGGTTTGGTAGCCCCTACGGGATTTGAACCCGTGTCTCTACCTTGAGAGGGTAGCGTCCTGGGCCAAGCTAGACGAAGGGGCCTCAAAAACGGAAAGCCTATTCTATATGGAGACAAACCGATATAAAACCGGAAATCAGTCTCCTTTTTTTCCGAATCTGGCTCCGAATATGCTTCGCCCCGCTGAGGAAGGCTCAGTTTTGGATTCGTCCGGTTTGTCTTTTTCAGCATTTTCCTGCTTTGCGGGATTGAGTTTTTTGTCTCTCAAATAGGCGGGAATATCCCTGTCCGGACCGTTGGCAATGGGAGCGTCCGGAAACAGGTCGCCGTCTATGGGGCCGGGCGGGGGCGCTGTGGAACTGCCCGGCTTCGCGGGCGGGCGCGGGGAACCCTCAGCACGGGAAGAGGAACTCTCAATTCCCGTGGCGATTATCGTAATCCTTACTTCGTCCTTGATGTTTTCGTCTATTGTCCACCCGAAGATAAATTGCATGTCTTTGCTGGCTTTCTGAGTCACGTAGTTACACGCTTTTTTCAGTTCATCGGTGCCGAAATCGGGCGGCGCGACTATGTGAAGCAAGGCCCCTTTCGCGCCCTCTATTGACAGAGCGCCAAGAAGCGGACTTTCAACTGCGGACTCGGCGGCTTTGACCGCTCTGTCCGAACCCTCGGCGGCTCCGGTTCCCATTATCGCTTTGGAACCATCCTGACTCATAATGGTTTTAATATCGGCAAAATCGGTGTTGATGAGGCCGGGCGTGTTTATAATCTCGGTTATGCCGTTGACGGCGCGAAAAAGAACATTATTCGCGCTCTCAAACGCTTCCTGCAACGGAGGCGGGTTGTCCTCTTCGCACAGTTTGTCATTGGGAACCACTATCAGAGTGTCCACTTCCTTTTCAAGACGGCTCAAACCCTCTTCGGCGGCCGCGGTTTTTGATTCCCCCTCAAACGAAAACGGCATGGAAACGATGGCTATTGTTAAAGCGGTGTTCTCTTTGGCAATTTTGGCGACAACCGGAGACGCGCCGGTTCCCGTGCCGCCCCCCATGGCGGCGGCGATGAAAACCATGTCCGCGCCGTCCAGTGCTTCGGCAATTCTTGCTTTGTCTTCAATCGCGGCGTCTTCGCCGACTCCGGGCCTGCTCCCCGCTCCAAGCCCGCGCGTGGAACGGCTCCCGACTTGCAGTTTGATATAGGCCTTTGATTTTTTGAGTTTTTGCGAATCGGTATCCACGGCGACAAAGTCAACGCCTTGCAGCCCTTTGCCAACCATGGAGTCCAGAGCATTGCAACCGCCGCCGCCAACTCCGACAATCTTAATCTTGGCTTTTAAGCGCTCGTCATCGGGAACAATGGTAAAGGTTGACATCCCGTCTCTCCGAACCGGAAAAACCGTCCGTTAAAAAAATTCGCTGAACCACTGCTCCATCCATCCGCGTATTTTGTTAAACGGCGTCTTTCCGCCTCTGACACGGATTTTATCCGATTTTTCCGAATATTTCACTCCGTAGTGTATGAGCCCTATCCCCGTGGAATAGGCGGGGCTTAAGACCGCTTCGCTGTTGCTGTCAACCCCGCACGGAACGCCCAGACGCGCGGGCATATCAAAAATTTCCTCCGCCATTTCAACCGCGCCTTCCATCATAAAAGTCCCGCCCGTCAGAATAACCTTTGAGGCCGGACCGTAGATTTCCACCGAATTGGGAATCTTCTTTCTCGCATCAGACAGAATCTCTCTCATTCTCGACTCTATAACCTCGGCGATTTCGCGGCGCGAAACCGTTTGTTCGGTGTTGTCCAGGCAACGAATTTTCACGTTCTTGCACTCCGAGGCAAGCCGCGCGAACGCGACCCCGTGGGACTCTTTGATTCTGCGTGACTCCAAATCGCTCACGGTGGTGAAGCGGTGAGATATGTCTCTGTCAATATGGTCGCCGCCGATGGTTATGCTCTGCGTGTATTTCAGCCCCCCTTTGTTGTAAACCGCGATGTCGGTCGTGCCGCCGCCGCAATCAACAAGCACAACGCCCAAATCCTTGTCTGCGTCATTCAGAACCGCCGCGCCCGAAGCGATTTGCTCCAAAACTATGCCGTTAACGTCCATACCCGCCTCTCGCACACACCGGACAAGCGTGTTCGTGTTCGTAACCTGCCCGGTAACAATGTGAATTTCGGTCTCAATTTTGCTTCCATACATTCCCAACGGATTGGTAACTGGCTCCTGCCCGTCTATTGAGTATTTTCCCGCGACCGCATGAATAATCTCCCTGTCCGCCATCATGCTTCCGTCGGTTGCCGACTCTCTCAAACGCTTTGTGTCTTCATCGGTAACCCTGCCCTCGGTAATGTTGACAATCCCGCGAGCAGTGTAGCTTTTGACGTGCCCGCCCGCTATCCCGACAAAAGCGGAACGTATCTCCTCGCCCGACATCTCTTCGGCTTTCTCAACCGCGTATGCTATGCAATCGGTGGTCTGCTCCACGTCAACCACTATCCCTCTGCGCAACCCCGTTGACGGATGTGTTCCAAACCCGATTATGTTGATGCCCTGCCCGTTCACTTGAGCGACAATGGCGCAGATCTTGGTCGTGCCGAGATCAAGCCCTATAAAAATTTCCGGTTTTTCCGCGCTCAATTGACCCATTCCCTGAAACTGACTATTCCCACGCCTTTGCGGCGAAGGTTGACATACTTCGGGCTCAAACCCCGCGCTTGAAGGTTGTGCGTTATCCTCTCAAGTTTCTCCCAATCAGCCCTCAAATCGGCTCCAAGGTCTATTCGTTGCCCCGGCCGCGTGAATACCTCCGCGCCGCCCGCGCCCGAAACCACAACCTCGGATATGTCATCCCAGCCCGGAGCCGAAACCGCCGATGAAGACAGATTGAGCACGGCAAGCGCTTCGGAGACAAAACCCGGCCGGGCCCTCACTACCGGAAAATCCATTCCGTGCCCGCCCGCAGGCGCGGGACCAAGCGGACCGCCCGACCCGTCAATGTAGAAAAATGTTCCGTTGGGCATCGCCAAAAGGCAGAACGGCTTTTTCTCTTTGATTGTTATCACGGCCCCGCCCCGAAAATCTCTTCTCACCGAAACCGTTTCCACCCACGGCTCGCTTTTAAGCGCCCTGTTCACGGCTCCGGGAAGCAGCAAAACTTTCTCCCCCGAATACACTCCCGCCGTCCTTAAAATGTTCTCTCCGGAAACGGCGATGGCTCCCTCAACGGATGCGTTACCGATAACAAGCGCGCCGCGCGCCGCGAAAAACGCCGCGCCCGCAATGGCAAGAGCCAGAAAAACTTTCACCGTGCCGCCTTTGCGCGGATTTTTCTTTCCATGTTTTTTCAGATTACACATACCTCTGTTTCCAAATATACTCCCTTTTTTTCAAGCGCCCTGGCACGGGCGATTTTTATGAGTTTGAGAACGTCCGAGGTTTTCGCGCCGCCTTTGTTGACTATAAAATTGGCGTGAACATCTGAAAACTCGGCGGCGCCGACGGAATAAAGTTTCATTCCAAGCTCTTCAAGAAGCTGTCCGGCGGCCATGGACTGCGGATTTTTGAAGATTGAGCCCGCGTTAGCCTCGCTTACGGGCTGAGTTTGTTTCCTGTGTTCAAGACTCTTTTTGATTGCCACGCGGCTTTTGAGCGCGTCTCCGGCGGCAAGGCGCAGACGCGCGCCGAGTAGCACGGAGTCCGGCGGAAGCCCGCCGCACCTGTAAGAGGGGCTCAGTTCGCCCGCGCTGATTTCACGCTCTTTTCCGTCCTGCCACACGACAACGCTTTCAACCACTTCGGCGGTCTCACCGCCGCCCGCTCCGGCATTCATAAAGACCGCGCCGCCCACCGTTCCGGGAATTCCGGCGGCAAACTCCAGCCCGGAAAGACCCGCGCGCGCGGTCGCGTTCATCAACGCCGAAAGCGGCGCGCCGCAGTCCGCGGCAACCGAGCGGTCGGGCTTGATTTCAAAACCTTTAAGGCGGCTCGTGCTCACAATTGCGCCGTTAAATCCGCCGTCTTTCACTATCGTGTTCGTGCCGCCGCCCAGAGCCTCAAAAGGAACTGACTCCGCGCGCAAAAACGCGAGAGTTCCGCAAAGAGCGGCCCGGGTTTGAGGATATACCACGAGGCGCGCGCGCCCGCCAACCCTCATCGCCGTATAGGAAGACATGTGAAAATCCGAAACGGTTTCGCACCCAAGTTTTTCAAGTTCCGCGGCGAGTCCTTTCATCTCAATTCATCGGCAAGCGCCTCGGCGCAGCGCCACACATTGCCCGCGCCAAGCGTGAGAACGATGTCCCCCTCACTCAAATCCTCTTTCAGTTTGTTGACCAAATCCTTTTCGCACGGGGCGTAAACCGCGCCCAAACCGCCGGCGGATTTCACTTTTTTCACCACATCCTCCGAAGTCGCGCCCTTTATCGGCTCCTCTCCCGCGGGAAAAACGTCAAGAACATACAGTTTTGATATCTTGCTGAGCACCTCCACAAAACCGTCAAAAAGAAGATGCGTCCGGGTGAATCTGTGTGGCTGAAACACAACCACGGGCTGTAACGCAAACGCCTCGCTGACCGAGTTAAAGGTAACCCTTATCTCCTCGGGGTGATGCCCGTAGTCATCAATAAACTTTATGCCCCTCACCTCGTCCCTGAGTTGCATGCGCCTCTCAATGCCGCTGAACTCCTTGAGTCCGCGTTTTATGTCGTCAAAACTCAAACCCATCTCCATTCCCACGGCGACCGCCGCCAGCGAATTAACCGCGTTGTGTCTTCCCGGAACCGGCAACGCCGCGCGCCCCAGTTTTTCGCGCTTGAAAAAAACATCAAACTCCGCCTCAAAACCGCGTGCGGAAAAACCTTCCATCCGGAAATCCGCGTCCGGGTTTTCGCCGTATGTTATGAACCGTTTGGAAAGCTGCTTTGAGATTTCGCGCACATGGGCGCAGTCAACACAGAGCGTGGCAAGCCCGTAAAACGGCGCCTTCTCAAGAAACTCTAAAAACCTGCCGCGCAACACTTCCACGGTTCCGTGGTAATCAAGGTGCTCGCGGTCAACGTTTGTGAGAACCGAAATTGCGGGCGAGAGGCGGCTGAATGAGCCGTCGCTTTCGTCCGCCTCGGCAACCATTATGTCTCCGCCGCCGACCCGTCCGCTTTTTCCCAAAGCGGCGACTTTGCCGCCCACAATAACGGTCGGGTCAAGCCCGCCCGTTGTGAGAACGGATGCTATCATTGAAGTGGTCGTGGTCTTTCCGTGACTACCCATCACGGAGATTCCCAATTTCATTCTCATAAGCTCCGCGAGCATCTCCGCCCTCTGCGCGACCGGGATTCCAAGCCTTTTCGCGGCGGTGAGTTCGGGATTTGAACTCCCGATGGCCGAAGAGACGACAACAACATCGCTGCCTTTGACGTTTTCGGGCGCGTGCTCACCCATTACCTTTGCGCCCGCATTTTCAAGAGCGACAAGCCCCGAAGCCGGTCCCGTGTCCGAACCGGAAACTTCGTATCCCATGCTGATAAAAACTTCGGCGAGCCCTCTCATTCCGGAGCCCGCAATGCCGACCATGTGTATTTTTCTGAATTTCCCGTTCATGCTCTATTTCATCTGCCGGTATTTCATCCGCCGGCAAGCACCTCTATTTCGTTCACAATCCTGCGCGCCGCATCCGGAGCGGCAAACTCCGCCGCCGCACGGGACATTCCCTCCAGACTATTAGAATTAACCAACCTTTTTAAAGTTTCGGCAACCGTTTTTTGAGACAAATCTTTCTCGTCAATCACAACCGCAGCTCCCGCTTTTTCCATCATCTCCGCATTTGAGCGCTGATGCCCGCCTGCGGCAAACGGATAAGGGATAAGAATTGAGGGTTTGGAGAACAGAGATATCTCTGAAACCGCTCCCGCTCCCGCCCGTGATATTACCACGCTCGCCCGCACGTAAAAGTCCGCCACTGAGGGGTTGAAATCAAACACAATCGCCTCAACCCCGGTGACGGCGTAAGCCCTTTCAACCTCACCCGCCGCGCCCGCGCCGGTCTGGTGAACAACCTTCACGTTTTTTGCCACGCCCTTTTTGAAAGCCGCCACGGCGGCGGGAACAAAGCGGTTGAGCGCATCCGCCCCCTGGCTTCCGCCAAGAACAAAAATCGTAAAATCGCCTCCGCCTGCTTGCGTGTTCGCGGCGCGGCGCGCGGCGGCGCAAAGTTCCGGACGGGCGGGATTGCCTACAACACGAATTTTTTCAGGCGCAAAACGCGTGCGCGAACGGCCCGGCGGCGGAAAGGAAAGAAAAACCCTGCGCGCGATTTTTCCGAGCATTCTGTTGGCAAGCCCCGGAACGCTGTTCTGTTCGCAAATCGCGAGCGGAATTCCGAGAAAGCGCGCCGCCGCGAGCGCGGGAAATGACGCATAGCCGCCCATTCCCACCACCACATGCGGAGCAAATTTTTTCAAGATAAAAAGCGACTGCGCTATTCCCGCAGCCGTCAAAAACGCGCCCGAAACCGCCCGCGCAACACCTCCCTGCACGACTGCGCCGCCACTGACGGAGCGGAACGCATAGCCCTCTTTCGGCACCACACGGCTTTCAAGCCCGCCCCGGGTTCCTATAAAAAGAACCTCGTTTGAGGGGCTCCGTTCCGTTATCTCGCCCGCGATCGCGAGAGACGGAAAAACATGCCCTCCCGTTCCGCCGCCCGCTATCAAAACCCTCATCGCCTCCGCACCCTCGCCCGCGACACGCCCAGAATGGCGCCGACCGCGCCAAGACTGACCACAAGCGAGGTGCCGCCGTAACTGAGAAACGGCAGGGTCAACCCCTTTGTGGGCAGAAGAGACAGCGCGACAGCCATGTTCAGCGTCGCCTGAAAAACTATGAGAAAAGTGAAGCCCATAACCAGATAAAACCCGAAAAGGTCGGGAGCGGTAACGGCTATTTTAAAGCTTCGGTACAAAATTATCCCAAACGCCACAATCACAACCACGACTCCGGCAAAACCAAGCTCCTCGCCGATTATGGAAAGAATAAAATCGGTGTGCGCCTGAGGGAGAAAAAACAGTTTCTGGTTGCTCGCGCCGAGCCCCTGCCCAAACAGCCCTCCGAGGCTGAATGCCATAATTGACTGAACCGCCTGATAGCCGGAATCAAAATAGTTCGCCCACGGGTCAAGAAACGACAGCAGGCGGGTCTGGCGGTATGGCTCAATCCAGACCGCGAAAACCGCGAAACACATCACCCCGCCGACCAGCGCGGACAGGTGGGAAATTTTCGCTCCGCCGAGAAAAAGCATAATTCCCGTAATTGAAAGAATTATGAACGCCGTTCCGAAGTCCGGCTCAACAAATATCAACCCCGCATAAACGCCGCCGAGTATCAGGTGGGGAACAATTCCACGAAGGAAGTTTGTCATCTTCCCGCTTTTGCGCGAGAGGGATTCCGCCATATAGAGAAAGAAAATGAACTTCGCGAACTCTGAGGGCTGAAATGTGAATCCGCCGAGCGACAACCATCTTCTCGCACCGAAAACCTCTTTGCCAACACCTTCAAACAGAACCGCTATCAGGGGAATAAGCCATAAAAAGTAAGCGGGTACGGCGATTTTTTTAAGCCGCCTGTAATCCATCAGCGAAACCACCGTCATAACGACAAGCCCCACGAACAGATACACCGCCTGCAGTTTGAAAAACCTCCATGAATCACCGTACTCTTCAAGGGCGTAAACCGAGCTTGTGCTGTAAACCATAAGTGCGCCGGCAAGCGAAAGCGCGACCACGACAATCATCAGCGTGTAATCAAAACCCTGCGGGCTTCTATCCGAATCTCTTAACAATTTTTTTGAACTCCCTGCCTCTTTCCTCAAATGACGAAAACATATCAAAACTTGAACACGCGGGCGAGAAAAGTATTGAACCCCCCGGGCACGCTTCGGACACTGCGATTTCAACCGCATTTTGAAGAGAGTCCGCGGTAAAGGTTTTTGTGAGTGTGCCGAGTTCCGACATCATCGCCCGCTGTGCCTCACCGAAAAGCACAAGGGAGGAAACCTTGCTTCGCACGGGCTCGCGCAGGATGGAAAAACCGGTTTTTTTGTCCTTGCCGCCCGAAATCAGAACAACCGGCTTATCAAGGGCGGTGAGAGCGGCGGCGGCGGCGGCGGGATTGGTTGATTTTGAATCGTCGTAAACACGGGCGCCGCGCACCTCGCTTACAAACTCCATTCTGTGCGGCGGCGGGGAAAACTCTCTCACTGCGGCGACGGTTTTTTCAGGTTCACAACCGAGTATGGAAGCGACCGCGATTGCCGCCATCGCGTTTTCCATGTTATGCCGCCCTTGCAGTTTTGAGGCGGAAAGGTCGTATTTTTCACCTCTAAAAAAAACCGTCCGCCCGTCCAGGGTTGCGCAACCCGGATGCTCGCCGGTGAGTTCCGAATTGAAGAGAACTTTTTTCGCGCTCAAGTCGCCGAGCATTGCGGCGACTTCAGAGTCCGCGCCGTTGGCAACCGCCCAGTCATCCGGTGTCTGGTTTGCAAAAATTCTTTTTTTTGACAGCACGTAGTCTTCGTAATTTGGATGAACATCAAGATGGTTTGGTGAGATGTTGAGCAAAACCGCCACTGCCGGCTTGAAAGCGAAAGTGGTTTTGAGTTGAAAACTGCTTGTTTCAAGCAACGCTAAATCATAAGCGCTTTCGTTTCCGACTGCGTTGATAAAAGGGTCGCCGAAGTTTCCGCCGATAAAGGGTTTTTTGCCGCACGCCTTGAGAATGTGTCCGATGAGCCCGGTGGTGGTGGTTTTGCCGTTTGAGCCCGTAACAGCCACAACCGCAAGCCCGCACAAGGCGGAAGAAAGCTCCATCTCGCCAATAACGCGAGCGCCCGCGCGCTGTGCGGCGCGGACGGGTTCAATCTCAAGAGGAACTCCCGGGCTCAGAACAACCGTTTGGGCTTGCGCAAAAATGCCTTCGCTGTGCCCTCCCGTCTGCAGTTTCACTCCCAGTTTTTCAAGTTCCGCCGCTCCGGCGATTTCGCCCGCATCCCTTAAATCACTTGCCGTTACATCGGCTCCCGCGCGGGCAAGAAATCCGCTTACGGCAACTCCGGTCTTTCCCAGACCGACAACGAGAAACTTTTGTCCCTTTACTCTCATAACTTCCGCTA
This sequence comes from Candidatus Mycalebacterium sp., assembly GCF_977828045.1. Taxonomy (NCBI): domain Bacteria; kingdom Pseudomonadati; phylum Thermodesulfobacteriota; class Candidatus Dadabacteria; order Candidatus Nemesobacterales; family Candidatus Mycalebacteriaceae; genus Candidatus Mycalebacterium; species Candidatus Mycalebacterium sp. The sequence goes on from NZ_CDWCUL010000006.1 coordinate 151,660, forward strand.
CCTGACTTTCAAAGTCGCGAGCGCCATCAGAGCGAGAACAAAAGAAACTATCCAAAAGCGGATGACTATTTGCGATTCGTGCCAGCCCGTTTTTTCAAAATGGTGATGCAGAGGCGTCATTTTGAACAACCGCCTCCCGCCTGTGGAACGGAAAAACAGCACCTGAGCCAGCACCGAAACTGTTTCGGCGACAAATATGCCGCCGATTATGATGAGCAGAATCTCCTGTTTGGTAACAAGCGCGGCAAGCCCTATGGATGCTCCGAGTGCAAGTGAGCCCGTATCTCCCATGAAAACCCGCGCGGGATAGGCGTTGTGCCACAAAAAGCCCAGACACGCGCCGCCCACTGCGGCAAGAAAAACGGCAAACTCCCCCGCACTGCTGACATGGGGAATGTGAAGATAGTTCGCGAGATTCACGTTGCCCGCCACAAAAGCCAGAATGTAGTAAGCGCCGACCGTAACGATTATTGAACTGATGGCGAGCCCGTCAAGCCCATCGGTGAGATTGACCGCATTTGAAGTCCCTATCGTAACAAAAAGCGCGAGAAGAAAATAAACCCAGCCGAACTCAAAAACCGCATCCTTGAAAAACGGAAATGCGACCGAAGTGAAAGAATACTCTCTGGCTTCCTCGCCCGCCCGAACATACATCGTGAAGCCACCTTCCTGAATTCGCAGAAATATGAAAACCAGAACCACCGCCGCCGCGCACTGAACAAAAAACTTGAGACCCGCGCTCATTCCGCGCGAGCGGGACAATTTCATACGGTCATCAACAAACCCTATAAAACCGAACACTGCGGTAAAAACAATTGAAAAAACAACAACCGGCTCCGTCAGGTTGCCCCACAAAAGTGTTGAAATGATTATTCCAAAAACTATGAACAGCCCGCCCATTGTCGGCGTGCCGGATTTAACCGCGTGCCCGGCGGGACCGTCGGGGCGGATTTTTTCGCGGATTTTTTCGCGCTCAAGAAACGAAATAACTCTGCCGCCCAGAAGCACGGAAAGGAAAAAGGCGAACACCCCGGAACCGAAAGAACGGAAAGTCACATACTGGAACATATTGAGTATCGGCAAGTCTTCTTTGAGTAAGTGAAGAAGGTAAAACATTTGAGTTTTCGGATTACCGCCCGCCAATCAGCCGCGCGATTTTCTCCATTGCCATCGCGCGCGACCCTTTGATGAGAATAAAGTCGCCGCGCCGCGCGACTCTCTTGATTATATCAGCCGCCTCTTCATGAAACACCGTTTTTTCAACGCGGACACTCTCCCCCACGCCGGAGCAGATATGCCGCGCCTCTTCGCCGAACGCTATGAGAACATCCACTCCGCACCGGGCGGCTTTTTCGCCCGCCTCACGGTGGTATTGTCCGCTCAAATCACCGAGTTCAAGCATATCTCCAAGAACCGCTATTGCCCTGCCGCCTGATTTTTTCACCCGCCCCAACTCCTCAAGCGCGGCGGCAACCGAATCGGGATTGGCGTTGTAGCAGTCATTTATCAAAACCGCCCCGCCGGGAAGCTCATAAACCTGCATCCTCATTTCCGCCGGAGTAAAATTGCCTATCCCCCCGGCTATTTCGTCCGGGGAAAGACCGAGCAACAGCCCCAGAGCGGACGCACACAGAAAATTCATAACATTATGCGCCCCCGCAACCGGAGCCGTTACGGGAAATTCGCGACCGCGTATTTTCATCGTAAAACTCACCGAGCGGGACGAGCAGACTATGTCCGCCGCCGAAACTTCCGCTGAAGAATCGCGGACGGAAAAACCCGCCTTGCCGCAGTCAAGCGCGGACGCGATTTCAACAGTGAGCGGGTCGTCCAGATTGACGGCGAAACCGCACTGTTTTCCAAAAGAGCGGAACAGGCGCGATTTTTCACGGGCGATTTTCTCTTTGCTTCCGAACCTGCCTATGTGCGCCGCGCCGATGTTTGTAACCGTGCCGATGTCAGGGCGCGCGATGCGCTCAAGTCCGTCCATCTCTCCGGGAGTGTTTATGCCCACTTCGGCGACGCAAATTTCGCGCTCCGCATCGGTTTCAAGCAAAGTCAGGGGCAGCCCCAGATGGTTGTTAAAACTCTTCCTGCTTGCAACCGCGCTGCGCCCCGCCGCGCTCAAAATGCCCGCAAGCGCTTGTTTGGTGGTGGTTTTTCCGCTTGAGCCGGTTACGCAGACAATTTTTGAATTTTTGAGTTTATCTCTCCATTCAGACGCCATATCCGCCAGAGCGCGGACGGTTGAGGGAACGAAAATCAGAGGCGCATCAGGCAAAGACCGTGCGCCGTTCTCAACGACCGCCGCCGCCGCGCCGGCTTCAAAAGCCGCCCCGACATGGTCATGCCCGTCGCCGCCGCCTTTAATGGCAAAAAAAAGATCGCCGCGCCGCAGAGTTCTTGAATCAATGGAAACTCCGCCATACGCGGCCGGGAAAACCCCCTCCGCGCGCGCGTGTGTGGATTGCAGAACAAAAGTGTGATCTATCAAATCGCATCCTCTCTTTCTTTAAGAAAATCCGCCGCGCACAGCCTGTCGTCAAAAGGGGTTTTTTCGCCGCCGATGTGTTGGTATCTCTCATGCCCTTTGCCCGCGATGAGAACAAAATCACCCGGAGCTGCGGAGAAAATCGCGTAACGTATGGCTTCGTGTCTGTCGGGGATTTTCACCGTTTCGCACCCGCCCGCGACAACTCCGGATTCAATTTCGTCAATTATCGCGGCAGGAGATTCGCTTCGCGGATTGTCGGAAGTCAGAACCGCGACATCGCAATTCAAACTCGCCACGCGCCCCATCGCGGGGCGTTTGCTTCTGTCTCTGTCACCGCCGCATCCGAACACAACAAACATCTTTCCCCGGCACAGCGGACGAACCGCTTTGACAATACTTTCAAGCGCGTCTGCGGTGTGAGCGTAATCCACAAAAACATCAATCGCGCCGCTGTTTTCGACCCTTTCAAGCCTTCCGGGCACGAACACGCCGGACGACAAAGCGCGGGCGACTTCATCGGGAGCGGAGCCGAGGCACAGAGCGCAACCCGCGGCGGCAAGCAGGTTGGAAAGGTTGTGGGCGCCGATGAGGTTTGAACTGATTTTGAGGTTTCCCCACGGGGTGCGGAGCGCGGCCGAGATTCCGTCCCTGCCGGTGGAAAAGGACTCGGCAAAAACTTCGGCGGATGCGTTTTCAGCGGAAAAAGACACGGCTTCGCCCGTAGTGTCCCGCGCTATTTCGGCGCCGGTCTTATCGTCAATATTGATGACCGCGAACTTGTTTTTTTTCGCGCTTCTTTCAAGCAATCCGGTGAAAAGCCGTTTTTTGACGTCGGCATAACTGCGCAAATCACCGTGGTAGTCCAGATGCTCCGGCGTGAGATTTGTGAAAACCGCCGCGTCAAACTCGCAACCTTCAACCCTTTTTTCGTTTATGGCGTGGGACGAAACCTCCATACAAACCCTGTCCGCGCCTCCTGCGGACATGAGAGAGAAAAAATTTTGCAACTCAACCGCGCCGGGCGTGGTCATCTGCGCTTCTTCGAGTAAATCACCGAACCGTATCTCCACCGTGCCTATCATCGCGGGCTTGTGCCCGAGCCGCTCCCAGACCGAATGCAGAAGGTGGCAGACGGTTGTTTTCCCGTTCGTGCCCGTAACTCCCGCAAGTGTGAACCCGCGGGACGGATAACCGTGAAAAACGCAAGCCGCCAGCGCGGCGGCGGCTTTGGAATCCCCGGCGAGCGCGGCGGAGATTTTCAAACCACTGAGCCGTTTCTGCGTTATCACCGCCGATGCTCCGCGCGAAACCGCTTCGGCAACATACTTATGGCCGTCTGTAACGGCTCCCCTGACGGCGACAAAAAGGTCTCCGGGCGAAACCTCGGACGAATGGACGCAAATCCCGCTCACACGCGCTGCGGGGTCTCCCGCGTAAATCTCACAATCAATCGCGGAGGCAATCTCGGAAAAACTCATCGCGCTCATGTGGGGTCTCCCGAAAAAGAAACCGAGCATTTGCGCCCTTTTTTAATCAGAGAACCCGATGACGGGGTCTGTTTGACGGCGAACCCGTGCCCGCTGATTCTCAGGTTGACGCCCGCTTGTTCCGCCCACTGCGCCACTTCCCGCACGCTTTTGCCGCGTAAATTCGGCATTGAAAATGGCTTCTCCGCAGGTGTGGAACCGTTTGAAGCGGCTCGCACCTCAAACATTCCGAGCGTCCTTTTCGCTATGGCGCTGAATATGGGCGCGGCGGCTTGAGAGCCGTATTTGAACCTTTTTGGTCTGTTTATGATGATAACAAGCGCCATCTGCGGGTCTTCAACCGGGGCGAAACCGAGAAAAGAGGAAACATACTCGCTTTCCAGATAGCCCTTTCCGTCGGGGCGCGCTATCTGTGCGGTTCCGGTTTTTCCGGCAACGGAGTATCCGCGCACCGCCGCCCTTTTGCCGGTTCCCCTCTCAACCACCTGCTCCATTATGCCCGCCATTGTGCGGGCCACATCGTAGGAAATCACCTTGCCCTTCACCTTCGGATTTCTTCTGACAATCAGGTTTCCTCCGGTGTCCGCCACGCTGTCAACTATGTAGGGAGCCATCAGGTAACCGCCGTTTGCTATTGCGGAAATCGCCGTGGCCATCTGAAGCGCGTTCACCGTGAGCCCCTGCCCGAAGGAGATTGTAGCGAGCCCCAGTCTGCCCCACTGATTCGGGCGCGGAACTATGCCCCTGTGCTCGCCGGGAAGTCTTGTTCCGCTTCGCGCTCCCAGACCGAATGCGAGCAGATATTTGTGATAAATCTCAGGTCCCACAAGTTCGGCAATTTTTGACGAGCAGATGTTGCTTGAAAAAACTATTGTGTCGGTAACGGTAAGTTTTCCGTGCGGGGAGCTGTCCCGGATTTCGGTGGCGCCGATTCTGCGTTTTCCGTTTTCACAGTCAAAAACCGTCCGCTCATTCACAACCCCCTCCTCAATGGCGGAGGCAACCAGAAACGGCTTGATTATTGAGCCCGGCTCAAACGCCTGCCAGACGGGCAGGTTTCTCTGCTCAATCTGCGAATAATCGGTAAAACGGTTCGGATCAAAAAACGGATAGGACGCCATCGCGAGTATGCGTCCGGTGCGCGGCTCCATAAGCACCGCGCCGCCGCTTTGCGCGCCGGTGCGCTCAACGCCCTTTTTAAGTTCCTCCTCAACCACATACTGAATGTCTGAATCCACAGTGAGGCGAACATCCGCGCCGCTTGTCTGTTCAAGCACGTTGGGGGTGTGAAAAAGCATCGAGCCGCCTCTGCCGTCGCGCTTGACCCGGACTCTCATGTTTTTTCCGGTCAGGTGTCTGTTGAGCGAATACTCAAGCCCTTCAATTCCGCGCAGGTCGGTGTCGGCAAAGCCCACAACCGGCCCCAGAAGGTTGCCCTGCGGATAAACCCTCTGCTGTTCGCTTATAAAAGCGAGCCCTTTAATGTCCGCTTTTTTGAGTTTCTCAAAAACCTCTTCGGGCATCTTCCTTTGAAGCCAGGCAAAAGACCTGTTGCTCTTGCCGGCAAGGGACAGAATTCGCTCGTAGTCAAAACCCGCGATTTCCGAAAGCGCGCGCGAAAACTGTTCGGGGTCTTCAATGTCGGACGGGATTAGATACGCGGAATGAGACCGCTTGCTTGAGGCGATAAGCACGCCGGACGAGTCAAAAATCCCGCCCCGTTTTGATTTGAGCGTCAAATATCCGACTTGCTGTTTTTTCGCGTGGTTGAACGCCTTTTCGGTGTTAAGAAACTGCAAGTCAAGCGCACGGTAGGCAATTATGAGAAAAAAAACGCCGAAAAACGCGGCACAGACGAATATCCGGCGTTTTGAAACGCCGTTTTTCGTGCTGTTTTTTCCGGAAGACACTCTCATCGCGGATCTTCATCCACGCCGAGCTCCGATTCGTAGATAAAATCCGAGCGTCCCGGCTCCCTGAAACCTTTTTTCGCCGCGAGTTCTCTGAGTTTTTTGCTTGAAAAAACTTCCGTGTAGCGCAACTCCGCCGCGGCTTCCTCTTCTATAAGCAATTTCTCCCTGCGCACATTTTCAGAAATCTCATACGCAAGCGCCACCTTCTCAATCCGCAAACGCAGGTATCCGGCGGCAATCACCACAACCGCGCAGCAAACCACAAGCGTCTTGAAAAAAAACGACATTTTCCGCAGAAAAAGCCATCTCCGCCGCGCTTTTGCCTTTGTTTTTTGCACGATTTTCCCGGTTAAATCTTTTCCGCAACCCTCATTTTGGAACTGCGCGCGCGCGGGTTTTTCCGAACCTCGGACGCGCCCGGCAAAACGGGCTTTCGCACTGTCACTTTGAGGATTTGCTTCTTTCCGCACCCGCACAGCGGAAGATCCGGAGGGCAAATGCAAGTTGCGCTCATTAAATTAAAAGCCCGTTTCACGACCCTGTCTTCAAGCGAATGAAAGGAGATTATCACAATCCTTGAGCCCGCGGAGAGCAGGGGAACGGCCTTTTGCAGAAAAACTTCAAGGCTGGAAATTTCATCGTTAACATGGATTCTGAGCGCCTGAAAAACGCGAGTCGCGGGGTGCGTGCGCGGAGGATGAAATTTCACCGGAATGGAGCCCGCGACAATCAGCGCAAGTTCACGCGCGGTCTCAAGCGGTTTTTTCTCACGGCTTCTTACAATCGCGTTCGCGATTTTGAACGCAAATTTTTCTTCGCCGTATTTTTTTATAATCCCCGCAAGTTCGCGCGCGGACAAAGTGTTCACAATATCGGCCGCCGCCTCTCCGTGCGCGGGATTCATTCTCATATCAAGCGGCTCGTCCGCGGTGAAACTAAAACCCCTTCCGCTTCGCTTAATCTGGCGGCTTGATATACCGAGGTCGGCTATTATGCCGTCCACAGAAAGCGTGCCGCAAGACCGCGCCACCTCTTCAATATCGGTGAAGTTTGAATTCACAACCTCCACGCGCCCACTGAAGCGTTCCAGCCGCTTTTTCGCCTCCGCCGCCGAGTCGGGGTCTGAGTCAATGCCTATTACTTTCACTCCATCCGCGGACGAAAGAATGGCTTCGGAATGACCGCCCATGCCAAGCGTGGCGTCAACATAGATTTTGCCGGGACGGGGATCAAGGTATGAAACCGCCTCCTCAAGCATTACGGGACTGTGTAAAGTCTCGTCTGTAAGAGGGTCCGGGGCGGTTTTCATCTGATTGCTCCGTTAGTATAATGCGTGCTGTCGGCACAAGGCAACATTGTTATTCTTACTCTTTCGCAAGCCCGCTGGCGGAGATTTTTTTGAGCGTCTTCACATTGAAACTGAGAGACCGGAGCGACAACGTTGTTCTCGCTTCAATTCTGGGCGGATATTCACACATTATGTGGATCAGAACGGAAAATTCCGCCGTGAAGATTTTCACCACACCGGACTTTGAGAAAGAAACGCGGCGAATTCTTCTGGATCTCCAAAAAGAGGTTGGTTTTGAGTTTGCGGACACCGAAGAGAAGCGATGAACCACGCGTCTGACACCGGAAAAAACATCCTGCACAACTGGGGAATGGTCGGCGGGCTGACGTTTGCGAGCAGAATTGTGGGCTACGCGCGGGACCTCGTAATCGCCTACTTTCTCGGAGCGGGCTTTCAGAGCGATGCGTTTTATGTCGCGTTCCGCATACCGAACCTGTTGCGACGGCTGTTCGCCGAGGGAATGCTGTCCGCGTCTTTTATTCCGGTTTTCACCGAACACATAAAAAAACACGGCGCGCAAAGCGCACGCGAGGGTTTTTCGGCAACCCTGACCGTTCTGCTCGTCGCGCTTGGCGTGGCAACGGTTCTGGGCGTTGTGTTCGCGCCGCAAATCATACGGCTGTTCGCGTCCGGTTTCGGGACTGAATCTTTTGAGCTTGCGGTTTCGCTTCTGCGCCTGATGTTTCCCTACATCATTCTTGTTTCGTTTGCGGCGATTTCAATGGGCGCGCTTAATTCGGTCGGACATTTTTTCGCGCCCGCGTTCTCGCCCCTGCTTTTCAACCTGGCTTTCATAGCGGGGCTGGTCTTTTTTCACGACCGGTGGTCGGAGCCGGCAATTGCGGCTGGGCTGGGCGTTCTCGCGGGCGGCGCGCTACAGGGCGTGATAAACATTCCTTTCCTGAAATCGCACGGGCTTGCCCCCCGGCTCGGCGGCGTTTTCAAACACTCGCCTCTGCTCAAAAAAATAGGTGTTTTGATGCTGCCCCAACTGTTCGGGGTCGCGGTCTATAATCTCAACATTATCGTCAACACTCAATACGCCTCGTATATGGAGAGGGGAACCGTGTCGTATCTTTACTTCGCCGAGCGGTTGACGGAGTTTCCCCTCGGCATCGGCGCGGTCCGCGATTGCCACTGTTTTTCTGCCCCGCCTTTCGGCGCGCGCGGCGGACAATGACATGACGGGCTTCAGGACGGACTACGCCGGGCTGCTCAAAATGACGCTGTTCATAACCCTGCCCGCGCTCGCGGGGCTTGCCGTGCTCGCAAATCCAATCTGCTCGGTTCTGTTTGAAAGGGGGGAATTCACAAGTTCTGACGCGCTTTTTTCATCGCAGGCGCTCGTTGGATATGCCGCCGGGGTCTGGGCGGTCGCGGGAATAAGGATTACGGCTCCGGCTTTTTTTGCGTTACAGGACACAAAAACCCCCGTCCGCGCGGCGGCAATCGCGCTTGTAATAAATCTCGCGCTCGGCTACCTGTTGGGCTTTGAGCTTGGCTTGAAGCACACGGGGCTCGCGCTCGCGAGTTCGGTGGCGGCGGCGGTCAATTTCCTTATTCTTCTGCGTCTTCTGGACAAAAGAGTGGGAGAAATTACCGAACGGGGCTTTTGGGTCTGGCTGGTAAAAATAGCGGGTGTTTCGGCTTTGTCGGCGGCCGTGGCGAAACTCATCTACGAAACTGCAAACGGCTTCGCACCGCAAACCGTAGCCCTTGCAGTTGCGATAGCGGCGGCGGCGGCGCTGTTTATACTTGCCGCAAAAATGCTGAAAATTGAAGAAGCGGGAAAATTGATTGGAATGGTGAGGGGGCGATGATTATTGGGACATTGCGAGGCGGTAGAATTCCAAGGCTGTTTTCGGAGTGTACGGCGATTTTTCAAGACCTTCGCATATCAAATCAAGCAGTTCTCTGTCTATTGAAGTTGTAAACTTTGCTTCTCCGCTCCCGATAGATGCTTTCATATATTCAACAGACTTGACTATTGAGTGCCTGTAAGAGACATGACTTTTCTGCCTTAAAAACGGGTGTTCACCCTTGTTAATGGGGCAGGTTTTGTCATAAGGAACTCCCGGTATGATGCGGGAAAAACTAACCAAAAGAACCTCTTTGCAGTTACTTTCTTCAACAAAAACAGGCGGTGTAAGCAAGACAAAAAGGTGTTTTGAGTTAGGTGAAGGTATAGACAACAGAAAAGTTGTTCCCCTTATCGGGATAAACAATTTTCCACTCTACCTTTTTGAGAAAACTCTTTCTATGGATCTGTCAACTTCAAACTGTTCTTTCAAATGCCTCGCTTGAAGTTTGGAAAAGCCAAGATCACTGAACAGAGTGTCAAACTTGATTAAAACGGAAGAATCTCCGGGGTCTTCATATTCTGGGAGTTTGTGCGTGTGGTCTCTTATTTGCCATCTATTCATATGCCCGAACTCTTTCCAAACGGAATCCAGAACTTCTTCTTCGGCTCTGCTGAGTTGGAGCAAACCATCAACAGTCAAATCACTATTAACCAAAGAAACAGTATGTTTCTCTATTGGGCAAATCATGCTGTTCCAACCTTTTGGCGCAGACTTTTTTGTTCCGTTCATTAGGTTCAAAGTACCTGAAAGAACGGGACCATGAGGCATTGAAACCATTTGGTCTCCGGATATTGAAAAACCATGCCGAAGAAAAGATTCCCTGTCGGACAGGTAAAGAAGTTTCATCAACTTCAGGTGAGACATAGCCCCATCTTCAACTTGAAGAAGAAAGTAAGCCGCCATCTCAGCCACTTTCCGTTCATTGATTACCATTGTTTAGTGTTCCCCTCAAACCGTTCTGACGCTTCTATTCTAAACACCTATAATTTTTTTTCAACAGGAAAGTTCAATGCCTACTTAGAGTTAGTTTTACGCTAAATCATTGACCTAGCTCAAACCTTTATATATTTTAAAACTCGGCACTTATCCACAGATACCCGCTTGTCGGGTCTCTGATGAATATAAAACTCTGTTCGCAGAGAAATAGTCAGGCTTTTCTCAATCTGTTGGGTAAGTGCCAAGACCCGGCGCCGTAATGCGCCTTAAAAAAGGAGGTTCTTGGTATGAGAATCAAAACTGTTGGCGTTTTACTTCTTTGTCTTTTACTCACTTCATGTCTCGCAACGCCATATCAAAAATCGGGATTTAGAGGTGGATTTACAGAAACACAACTTGCTCCTGATGTTTTTCGTGTGAGATTCACCGGAAACGCTTTTACTTCAAGGGATCGTGCACAAGAGTTCACCCTGTTAAGGGTATCAGAGCTGTGCTTTGATAATGGCTTTGCATACTTCGCAATTGGCGATGAAAGCAACCAAGTCACACAGCATACGGTTCAAACCGCCCCTGCAACTTCCCATACAACAAGTAGCGGAACAACATATGAAAGTGGGACAGTAAGTTCTCACGGTTATGGACAGGCAAGGTATTCAGGCTCTGCAGACTCGCATGGTTCAAGTACAACAACTTACGAACCTGCGAAATTTACAAATCTCTTCAAACCAAACAGCTATATGCTAGTGCGTTGTTTTAAGAAAAAACCAGACGACAGATATGTATTTGATGGGCGATTTCTAATAAAAAGCCTCAAAACCAAGTACAAAATTAAGGATTAGGCAAAAGAAGAGTGTATAAAACAATACTCCGAAGTTTTAATATTACTTGAATATTATACTAACTCTCTTTCAAGAAATTCTCTTAAAGGGGTCAGAGCATCATTTTCAAAGTCCCAACAATCGCTTTTGAAATGATCCTCTTTTTTATCTTGAATTCCAAGTGCTTCTCTATAAGAGTAAATCTTTGCTTTTAAATCCGGATGCTCATAATTGATGTTTTTATTTGACAAACATTTTTTGTACTCTTCAAAACAATCAAATATGTCTTTGTGCTCCAAATTGATGATTTCTTCTAAGAGGTTTTCCAGATTCCCCTTTAATTCATTGTCAGGAAAAAGAAAAATTTTCACGTCCAAGTTGCCCAGTGTTCTTTTAATGAAAGATTGGGTATTGTTGAAATCATTTTCAGCATCTAAAATCACCAAGACTTTTGACCCTCTATCCAGTTTTTTCTCTATAGAGGGGCGGGTCAAGTTGCCTCGTCCGCCCAAGTCTTTTATACACTTAGAAATTCTTAGGTTTAGATGTAAAATATAAGACTTTAAAAAAAGGCGGTCCTCTTCACCCTCAACAAATATAAAAACATTTGGCATTTTCTAATGGCGGATGTCGGTATTAGAATCCAAAGATTTTCTGATTTGATCGGGAGAATATTTGTACGCCTTCATTTCATCGTGGTCGTTTTTTTCCAAAGAAAAACACGCGACAGAATTCTCAACCCCTCCGGGAAACAACTCACTACTCTTTTCAGACAACTCAGCAAGACTTTTGATTACATCATTGCTATGGGTAGTAAGAAAAATCTGCGTATCTGCCTGCGCCGAAATTTCAAGAATCATTTTCAACATATTATGCACAGAAGACACATGGAGTCCATTTTCAATTTCGTCAACCATTAAAACTCCACTTCTGGTTCCATATACGCAAGAAAGGATATATAGAATTCTCGGTAGCCCATCTCCAAGAAGATTAATTGGAATAAAATTATCCAGTCCTATATCAACCATAACAACTCCTCTGAAGTTCATCATAATGTCTTGAATTTTTGGTTCTATAGACTGAAGCCATTGTAAAATAATATCTTTACGCTTCTGATTAAGCATATCGTTAACAAGTCCTGGTTCGTATGGAGCAGCTTTACTATGCACGAATTTACCTGTCAAAGTCTCCCTATAATCCGGGTCTGAACTAAACGCAAATTGCGTGCCGACTTCCAAAACCGCCGTTGCATCAGAAAAATTATTTTTGGAATCAGATTTAGAGAATTTCTGTTTAAGCCCTAGTAAGGGTTGTTCCGTCTCTGAACCCAAAATTTTAGTTTGTTTAACATTCTTGCCATTGCTACCGTCTTTTTCGCCAACAGGTTTTGAAACCACCTGTTCACTACCAAAACTTCTAGAAAGGATGGGATCAATCTCAAGTTTTCTATTCTTTGTTTCTTGAACCCCTAATATTTGAATTGTTTTTTCATGGTTTTGTTTATAAAAGTAGTCTCTGAAGTCAGAGCTTTCATTAAGTATTATGCCTCTAATATTCCCTATCCCTATTGCCAAACTAGGATTTGACATCCCCGACAAGAGA